>JAUXIQ010000082.1 GCA_030620925.1 Nitrospinota bacterium | reverse complement strand
TTTTACTATTGTCGGCGGCCCTGTATAAAATTGAAAAGCGGGTTTTCCCTTTCGGACAAGGAAACCCGCCCCTCGCTGCCAACCGGATATATATTTGCTCCCCTAAATATTCATCGCCTCCCTGGCTTCCTTCAACGTCTTTCCGGCCTCCTTTCTGGCGCGATCGCTGCCCTCGCGCAGCATCTCAGCCACCTTCTCGGGTTTGGAGGCTATCTCAGCCCGCTTCTCGAAATAGGGCTTCATTTCACTCGCCAAATTGTCACCCATAACCTTTTTGCAGTCCACGCAGCCGATTCCGGCCGTTTTGCAGCCCTTCTCCGCCCAGCTTATCTGCTCAGGCGAGGAAAAAACCTTGTGGAAGTCGAACACCGGGCATATCTCAGGGTTTCCGGGGTCCTTGCGACGGGCCCTGGCGGGATCGGTCATCATGGTGCGTATCTTCTCCCGCACCACATCGGGGGGGTCTGAAAGGTAAATAGCGTTGTCATAGCTCTTGCTCATCTTGCGGCCGTCCGTACCGGGTAGTTTGGGGTATTCGGTCAGCAGGGCTTCCGGCTCGGGGAACACCTCGCGGTAAAGGTTGTTGAACCTGCGAACGATCTCCCGGGTGAGCTCGAGGTGGGGGAGCTGGTCCGCCCCCACGGGCACGTAATGCGCCTTGTATATGATTATGTCGGCGGCCTGTAACACAGGGTAGCCCAGGAAGCCGTAATTGAATATCTCCTTGCCCTCTATTTCTTTAAGCTGTTCCTTGAAGGTGGGGTTCCTCTCCAGCCAGGGCAGGGGGACGACCATGGAGAGCATGAGGTGCAGCTCTGCGTGTTCGGGCACCCAGGACTGCACGAAAAGGGTGCTCTTCCCGGGGTCAAGGCCTGCGCAGAGCCAGTCCACCGCCATTTCCATCACGTTTTCCTTTATCTCCTTGGTATCCTCGTAGTCGGTTGTGAGGGCGTGCCAGTCGGCCACGAAATAGTGGCAGTGGTAGCCCTCATCCTGCAACTCCTTCCAGTTCTTGAGGGCGCCCATCAAGTTCCCAAGATGCAGCTTACCCGAGGGCCGCATCCCGCTCAGCACCCGTTTGGACTCGTTCATCTCATCTCCCTGTGTAACGACCAGGCTTCAGACGGTTTACCGTATGAGCAGTGACATGAAATCCCGATAAATGGGAAAGATAAACATAGAAAGTACGCCTGTGAACAGAAGAAAGAGTATTATAAAGAAACCGTAAGGCTCTATTTTTGAATATCCTTCCGCCGCACTCTCTGGAAGGACGCCCACCAGTATCCTTCCCCCGTCCAGCGGTGGTATGGGCACCAGGTTGAAGATACCCAGGATTGCATTTATTCTAACACTCCAGCCCACCATCAGAAAGACGGGAAAAAGCATGCTCTTCTCGGCGGCGGGCCCCATGGCCTGAAATACCGGAAGCAGCGCATGATATATCCCCGCGCTTATGAAGGCCATGGCGAAGTTAGACACGGGCCCTGCCAGGGCCACCCATATCATGCCCCTGCGGGGGTCGCGGAAATGCCGGGGGTCCACCGGCACGGGCTTCGCCCATCCTATCATCCTGGTCAGAAAGAAGGCCAGCATGCCGAAGGGGTCCAGATGCTTTAGGGGATTCAGGGTGAGCCGTCCCGCCAGCCGCGCCGTGGGGTCTCCCAGCCTGTTGGCCACCCAACCGTGCGATACTTCGTGTATGGTGATGGCCCACAGCAGAGGGAGTATCTTGATGCTTATATCCCGCATGAAATCCATTGCTAACCTTTAACCCTCAATAATCGAGCTGATTACAGCTCTCACTCCCTGAGGAGATCGTTTATGCGTCTGACCGCCTGAAACAGGCCCTCCAGCTTGC
Source organism: Nitrospinota bacterium (assembly GCA_030620925.1). Taxonomy (GTDB): domain Bacteria; phylum JAUXIQ01; class JAUXIQ01; order JAUXIQ01; family JAUXIQ01; genus JAUXIQ01. The sequence goes on along the minus strand of JAUXIQ010000082.1, from coordinate 5,893 downwards.
TTATGGGCAGCATGTTGGGGCCGTCGCAGAGGGCGTTGTCGGGGTCCTCGTGCACTTCCATGTAGAGGGCGTGGCAGCCCGCCGCCACCGCCGCCCGGGCCAGCGGCTCCACGAATCGGCGCTCACCGCCGGACGTCATCCCGCCCCCGCCGGGAAGCTGCACGGTATGGGTGGCGTCGAAAGCCACCGGGTAGCCGTACTCGTGCATGATCACCAGGGAGCGCATGTCGGCCACCAGGTTGTTGTAGCCGAAGGTGGTGCCCCTTTCGGTGAGGATAAGCTGGTCGTTGCCCTTGTCCAGGGCTTTTTCGATGACGTTCCCCATATCCCAGGGGGCCATGAACTGACCCTTCTTGATGTTCAGCGGCTTGCCCGCGGCCGCCGCAACCTGGATAAGATCGGTCTGCCGACAGAGAAAGGCCGGTATCTGAAGGGCATCGAGGGCGTCTGCGGCCTCTTTAACTTCGCTTCGGCAGTGCACGTCGGATATGACGGGAAGGCCCGTCTCCTTTCTAACCTCTTCGAGTATCTTCAGTCCGGCTTCCAGGCCGGGCCCTCTGTAGGAAGAGAGTGACGTCCTGTTGGCCTTGTCGTAGGAGGACTTGAACACCAGCCCCAGCCCTGCTTTGTTCGACAATTCCTTGAGCATCCCCGCCATGCGCAGCGTGCTCTCCCTGCTCTCTATCACGCAGGGGCCGGCCAGCAGCGCGATGCGGTTGCTCCCTCCCAGGAGCACATCTCCTATGCGCACTTCTCTGGCCTGTTCCAATGAGGCATCCCCTCTCATCTATCCTTCCGTTCGCCTTTTTGTTCCAGGGAGGCCCTGATAAAATCCCTGAACAGGGGGTGGGGGTTCCTGGGGGAGGATTTCAGCTCGGGGTGAAACTGCACACCCACGAACCAGGGGTGAGAACCGAGTTCTATTATCTCCACCAGTTTCTCGTCCGGAGACAGCCCGCTCACCACCATCCCGTTTTCGGTGAGGAGGTCGTAATATTTGTTGTTGAACTCGTAGCGGTGGCGGTGGCGCTCGGATATTTCCCGCTCCTCGTACGCCTCCCGCGCCCGTGTCCCTTCCTGGAGGACACAGGGGTACGCCCCCAGCCTCATGGTGCCTCCCTTCTCCGAATCCTCCTGCCGGTGCTCAATTTTTTTCGTCTGAAAATCCATCCATTCTTCCAGGAGGTATATAACCGGGTCGGGGGTCATGGGGTCGAGCTCGGTGCTGTTAGCCTTCTCCAGCTTGCACACGTTGCGAGCGAATTCTACCACGGCGCACTGCATCCCCAGGCAGATGCCGAAGTAGGGTATCTTCCTTTCGCGGGCGTATTTTACCGCGGCCATTTTCCCCTCGGTGCCCCGCTCCCCGAACCCGCCGGGGACCAGTATCCCTTCGGCGCCTGCAAGCAGCCCCCCCGGCCCCTTCTCTTCTATTTCCTCAGAGCTTATCCACTCCAGGTTTACCCGCGCCTCGTTGGCAATACCCCCGTGGCACAGGGCCTCTATGAGGCTCTTGTAAGCATCTTTGAGGAGCACGTATTTACCCACGATGGCTATGGTCGTCTCCTGACGCGGGTTCTGCAGTTTGCGCACGATCTCTTCCCACTGCGAAAGCTCCGGCTCCCCGGTATCCAGCTTGAGCAGCTCCACCACGCGGTCATCAAGCCCCTCCTCGTGCAGGACAAGGGGCACCTCATAGATGATTTCCACGTCTTTTGCGGTTATAACCGCCCCCTTGTCCACGTTGCAGAAGAGGGCTATCTTGGCCTTGATATCGTCGGGGAGTATCCTGTCCGTTCGGCAGAGCAGGATGTGGGGCACGATACCTATCTCGCGCAGGGCGCGGACGCTGTGCTGGGTGGGTTTAGTCTTCAGCTCGTCGGAGGTCTTGACGTAGGGAACCAGGGTAAGATGAATATAGAGGACGTTCTCCCTGCCCACGTCGAACTGGAACTGCCTGATGGCCTCCAGGAAGGGCAGGCTCTCGATATCGCCCACGGTGCCCCCTATCTCGCAGATGGCTACGTCCCCCTGCCCCTCCAGGCTCCGTATGTGGCTCTTTATCTCATCGGTTATGTGGGGGATAACCTGCACCGTCTTACCCAGGTATTCCCCCTTGCGCTCCTTGGTTATCACCGAATAGTAGACTTTTCCCGTGGTGACGTTGTGCCCCTTGCCCAGCTTGGCGTTGGTGAAGCGCTCGTAGTGCCCCAAGTCGAGGTCGGTCTCGGCGCCGTCGTCGGTAACGTAAACCTCCCCGTGCTGGAAGGGGCTCATGGTGCCCGGGTCGACGTTTATATAGGGGTCCATTTTCTGGAGGGTGACGGTGAGCCCCCTGCTCTCGAGCAGGGCGCCGATGGACGCCGAGGCGAGCCCCTTGCCCAGCGATGAAAGGACACCCCCCGTCACGAATATATATTTAGTCATCTCTCCCTTCCCGTGAAACTTTCAGTTCTTAAACATCCTATTATAACCCGATCAATCTTAAATATAACCGCCGATTCGTTTATTTTGCTTCCGCAAGCAGCGCCTTCACCTGCTCCAGGTCCTCCGGCACGTCCACCCCTATTGCCCGGTATTCGGTCTTCACCACCCTTATCTTATGCCCGTTCTCCAGGGCGCGCAACTGCTCCAGCTTCTCCAACCGTTCCAGCGGGGTGGCGGGCATCTTTGCGTAGCGGAGGAGAAAGTCCTTCCTGTAAGCGTAGAGACCTATGTGCCGATGCGCTATCTGAGGGACCCTCTCAGGAACACGCACCCCATCTTCGCCGATGCAGCCGGACCAATCTTCCATGTGAAAAGGGATGGGCCATCTGGAGAAGTATATGGCGTATCCCCGGCTGTCGGTGATGACTTTTACCACGTGGGGATCGAAAAACTCTCCGGCGTTGTCTATGGGGCACATCAGCGTGGACATCTCAAGCTCCGGCTCTTCCAACATCGGCCGCAACGCAGCTTCTATGACCTCCCCGGTGATGAGCGGCTCGTCGCCCTGGACGTTCACCACAACTTCCGCGTCTAACCCCTCCGCCACCTCCGCTATCCTGTCGGTGCCCGTCTGGTGGTCGGCGGAAGTCATGGCCGCCTCGCCGCCGAATCCCTCCACCGCGGCGCGGACGCGCTCGTCGTCGGTGGCCACTATCACCCTCTCCAGCAGCGACGAGCCCCGCACCCCCTCATAGACACGCTCTATCATGGGTTTGCCGCATATATCCGCAAGCACTTTCCCCGGAAAGCGTGTGGAGGCATAACGCGCCGGTATGAGGGCCACCACCTTCATGGTTTCACCGGCCTCCAGCGCAGGGGCGGAGAAAAAAGGCTGTGCATCCGGATTTTTCCTGGAAAACGCACAAACGTATAGATACATTCATCATAACGGGTTGAAGACTTTATCGGCATTGCGGGAGGTAGAGCCGCCCCCTGGCGCTCTAAACACTGAGTAATGAAAACATCGCCGGGCATCAGGGTCTCTTATCGGAAGGAGTCCTGTTACATGCCGTCCCATTACCCTCTATTTTAGACGGCGCGGAGGGAAAGTCAACAAGATTGTGCCGCTCTACTGACGCCAGGCTAAGAATCGTGATCAACGGCCCGCACCATCAATCTTTTTGTATAAACGTAAAACTGCTTTGCAACAAATTGTCTCTCTTGCCCATTGTGCGGCGGGGTTATATTTCTCGGCCATGCCTGAAATGAAGGGGGATCAAAAAAAGTAAGATAATTCAAGTATTAACGGCTCTGGTGCGATGCTCTTCTTCCAGCAGGGCATCGATGACGGCGGGAGCGATATGGTTGAGAGGAAGGGTTTCCATCGCCGCGCCAAGGCTTATTGCTTCCTTGGGCATGCCGAACACTACGCAGGTCTCTTCGTCCTGGACTATGGTGTGTGCGCCGTTATCGCGCAGCGCCTTCAGTCCTTTGGCTCCGTCGCCCCCCATACCCGTGAGAAGCACACCGATGGCGTTGCGGCTGGTACTGCGTGCGGCGGACAGGAAAAGCACATCGACGCTGGGCTTCTGGTGATGCACTGCGGGACCATCCTTTATTTTCACCATGTAACGCGCCCCGCTGCGCTCCAGAAGCATATGCAGGCCGCCGGGCGCTATCAGGGCCACGCCGGGTACCACGTGGTCGCCGTCGCGCGCCTCACGCACCTCCATTTTGCACGTTCCGTTCAGTCTCTGGGCATAGGTTTTGGTGAAAGCTTCCGGCATGTGCTGCACGGCCAGGGTTCCCGGCCCGTCCACGGGAAGGTTCACGAGCACCTCTTCAATGGCCTTGGTTCCGCCCGTGGATGCTCCGATAAGCAGCACTTTATGCGTGGTCTGCAGTTGATACTTTGAGGAAATTATCGGGGTAAAGGAATGTTCCTCAACATCGGTGTTTTTTCTGGCCACCCGCGCTTTGGATGCTGCCCGGATTGCGTAGATCAGGTTGCGGCGGACATCGGGAATGGAGTATGCCGAGCCCGGCTTGCTCACTATTTCCACTGCGCCCATCTCCAACGCTTTCAAGGCCGCCTCGCTGTTTTTGGGCGCAAGCGAGCTCACCACCACCACGGGCAAGGGGTAGAATCTCATTAACTTGGACAGGAAGGATAGCCCGTCCATTCGGGGCATTTCCAGATCGAGGGTGATCACATCCGGACGCAGCCGCACTATCTTCTCGCGGGCTATATAAGGGTCCAGGGCACTTCCCACTACCTCTATATCCCCGCATTTTGACAGTTCCTCCGTCAAAACTTTTCGTACGACCGCGGAATCGTCCACCACCAGTACACGTATCAACTCATCTGCTCCTCTATAGCGCGCCGCCGCCTTCCAGGTACAGCAACAAATCGGCTCGTCCTTCGTCCAGCACCAGTTGTACTTCGACTGGAGGTTGTCCCGTATCGTTTTCCAGCATCTCTTCGCCCCACTCAAGCTCGGGGGCGTTGATATGGAAGACCTCTTCTGAGCCAGCGATCCCCGGGAGCAGGTTTCCACATATTACGTTGGCCATTTCACCCAGCGCATCCACCTGCTGGCGTTTTGAAGAGGCTCCTTCTTCTCCAAGCATATTGGCTGCGATTGACGGCAGAAGCCCCTCATAAGCCTTCACTACCAGCTTCCCGCATATCGACCCTCTGAACTTCACGCTCACTGCCGCTTCAACTCGCTTATCTTTCATCTGATCTTTGAGCTCCGGCGCCTGGAACATGAAGCATAATTGCTGAAAAGTCAGTATACCCGCCTTTTCGAGCTCTTCTTCCATCTTGTTGCCCATCCGGTGACCGATGGCTTCCATGATGGTTTCCTTGAGGGATTCGGGGGTAAAGGGCTTGTGGATGAACTGCGTGCTTTCGTTGAGAAGTCTCTCTATGCGCGTCTCGCTGCCCTCCGTGGATACTACCACCACCGATAGATCGCTGGTCGAGGGGTTCTCACGCATTTTTTCGATCATCTCCTCGCCGTTCATGTCGGGCATGTTTAAATCCACTAGGGCAAGGTCTACCCAGTTTTGGTCAAGTACCTCGAGTCCCTCTTCGCCTGAGCTGGCTTCATGGACGTCCCCCAGCGGCAAGCCGCTGAGGCGCAATGATTTTATAATCATCGCTCGCATCACTGCACTGTCATCTGCCACCAGCACGTTGAGTACCATGGGTTGGTCCCTCCCTTCCTGCGCACCTTATACTAACGCACTAAAAATACTACAGCTCTGATACCACTCCGTTTATCTTAACATTGACGTTGCCGCTGCCTACTTCCAGAGATAACGTTCTGGATACAGTCCCGCCCACTTCTTGCGCTCTAAGCAACACCTCGTTTTTCCAGAGAAGCTTCCTGAAGATGGTAAAGTTCCTTTTGCCTATCTGGAAGTGATCGTCCTCCTCATTCTCATGAGAGGAAGCCCC
>JAUXIQ010000275.1 GCA_030620925.1 Nitrospinota bacterium | reverse complement strand
GTGGTCCCCCTCCGACCGGTGGTCCCCCTCCGACCGGTGGTCCCCCTCCGACCGGTGGTCCCCCTCCGACCGGTGGTCCCCCTCCGACCGGTGGTCCCCCTCCGACCGGTGGTCCCTCTGCGCCCCCGGTTGAACAGTTTAGGGTTCAGGGCCAGGTCTACACCCGAGAGCAGCTGATAGGGTTTAATTGGACCCCAGAGCAGATCGCCGCTGCCGAGAAGTATGACGACGATATTCCGTACTAAAACAAACCTAACCGCCCGGAGCGTCTCGCTCCGGGCGGACCGAAAGGCGGCACTATGAGTCCTAACCTTTTAGCCGGAACGCGCCTCCCGTCCGGTTGCGGCTTTTCCACGGTCCTGCCAGATATGGATTTTGAGACGTATTCCGAAGCGGGTTTCAACTGGAACGAGCTTACCAAATCGTATACGGCCCCGAAAGGGGCAACTAAAAAAGGTATCTTTGCGGTAGGCGGCGCGGTCTATTCAGAACACCACACCACTGAAGTACTGAGCCTCGCGTACGACCTTAAAGACGCCCAGGGCCCTAGGTTGTGGATTCCCGGCATGATCCCGCCCCGGGAGCTATTCGACCATATGGCCGCCGGCGGATTAGCCGAGGCCTGGAACTGCGCGTTTGAGTACTGGATATGGAAAAATGTCTGTACCGCCCGCATGGGCTGGCCCGAGCTTCCGTTCTGGCAGCTCCGTGACGCCATGGCAAAGTCCCGGGCGCACGCATGGCCCGGTGCCTTGAAAAACGCGGCCAAAGTAGCCGGAACGGTTGACCAGAAAATGACGGAAGGTACGCGGCTTATTAATAAGTTTTGTGTTCCCCGGAAACCCACAAAGAAAAGTAACCGCCGACGTATCCGCCCGGAAGAGGACGCCCAAGATGGGCAGAAGCTGTACAACTACTGCATAGGGGATATCAAAGCTGAGTCGGGCGTCTCTTTGCTGTGCCCGGACCTTTCCCCCTCGGAGACTGAGTTCTGGCTCTGTACGCAGGCCGCAAACGTCCGAGGGCTCGGGCTGGACATGATATCGATCCACGCGGGTGTCGCTATCCTGGACCAGGCTCTTATAAAATATAATGCTGAGCTTGAGCGGCTGACCTGGTGCGAGGGGCCGGTAACTCGTCAGGTTCGTAACCCGGCGTATGCCCGAGCTAAAAAGGTGGCTAAACTCGTACCCGGCGCCGGGGGAGCCCTGCCCGCCGAGTACATTATCCGCACAACAGTCGAAACCGGGGGCATCAAAAAAGCCTCCGAAGTTAAAAAGCTGATGGTGTGGCTGGCATCCAGGGGCGTCCACACTCAGTCCCTTGACGCCGACGGTGTTGAGCTCCTCTTGAAAAACCCCACTCTACCCCCCGACGCCCGCCGCGCTCTCGAAATACGGCAGCTGGTGGGCTCTGCCGGGGTTAAAAAGCTGTACGCCATGCAAAGGATGGCGAGTAAGGCCGGACGGGCGCATGATCTCATCGCATACCATGCGGCCCGGACGGGACGGGACGGCGGCCAGGACATCCAGCCCCAAAACCTCGTTAAGAACGGGCCGAAACTGATCTGGTGCGGCCAGTGTGGGGAACCCTACGGGGCCCGGTTTGTAAAGTGCGCCCACTGCGGATTTATCCCCGGTCTGGACGTCAAGCCGAAGTCCTGGTCTTGGGAAGCGGTACCCCATGCGGTCAAAGCGATCCGAACCGGTAGCCTTGAACATGTCGAGCGGATATTCGGGGACGCCCTCCTCACGCTCTCAGGCTGTATCAGGGGAATGTTCACCCCGGCGCCCGAGTATGATTTCCTGTGCTCCGACTATAGCAGTATAGAGGCCGTGGTCACGGCAGTACTCGCCGGGGAGGATTGGAGGGTCGAAGCGTTCAACCGTAAGGAGGATATTTACCTCCGGGGCGCCTCCGGCGTTACCGGCATAAGCTACGAAGAGTACAAAGCCCACGAGGTCGAACACGGGGAGCGGCACCCCGACCGGAACAAGATCGGTAAAATTGCGGAACTCGGGCTCGGTTTCGGCGGCTGGATAGGGGCGTGGAGGCAATTCGACAGCTCGGATACCTTCTCGGACGACGAAGTAAAGAAAATTATTGTCGCCTGGCGAGAGGCGTCCCCGAAGATTGTGGAATTGTGGGGCGGCCAAGTCCGGGGTAAACCTTGGGCACCCGAGAGCTTCGAACTGTTCGGCCTGGAAGGCATGGCCATTTCGGCGGTGCAGAACCCCGGACGGGTTTTCGCCTACAACGGAATAGAGTTCGAGGTCCGAGGTGACGCCCTGTACTGCCAGTTACCCTCCGGGCGGCGTCTCACGTACCACCGGCCCCGCCTGTCTCCGTCTGAGAGGTGGGACAATCAGCTCGAACTCTCCTTCGAGGGGTGGAACAGCAACCCTAAAATGGGCCCTATTGGCTGGATACGCATCCAGACATATGGGGGCCGAATCGCCGAAAATGTGATCCAGGCGACCGCCCGGGACATAATGGCCCACGCGGTACCGGCTTTAGAACGGGCCGGGTATCTCCTCGTGCTCCGAGTCCACGACGAACTTATCGCCGAGGTTCCGGCGGGCACAAAAAGCATTGAAGAACTTGAAACTATAATGGGTACCATGCCTCCGTGGGCTGTGGGCTGGCCGGTTCGGGCTGCTGGCGGCTGGCGGGGGAAACGGTACCGGAAGGATTAATCAGCATGTTGATGTTCGACGAGGACGGAAAGGCGTTTCAGGTTGGAGGTGTTCTACTAAAAGGGAAACTCTTAATTGTCGCCCACCCGAATGGGGCGACACTTAGCAGAAAACAAGTGATTAAGCTCAGGGACCACCTTTCTAAACTTTTAAATACCGAATAGAGTCCTAATGTTGACAGAGACCGAATATCTCAAAATGGAAAATCCGGTTCGCCTTGATACGGCGGCGCGTATCCTCCGAGAGGTACTCCCGGGGCCGGGCTATGGCGTGTCAAAGTCGGAGCTCTCGGAGATCACAAAACCGCTTTCCGGGTTGAACACCCGGATTTTAGAGTCGACGGTGACCTCTGGGTGAAGGCGGAGTTTATACACGTTTACGGGATAATACCTGATCAGGTAAAATAGTTCTTGACAGGTAATACCCGGTCGGGTATATTGGTTTTAAGAGTGAGCGGAAAGGGCGCAGGGCAGGCCAAACACTAAAACAACCAAGGGGAAAACAAAAATGACAAACTCAACAAGAACAAACAAAATAAACACTTTCGCAACAAAACTTTTCCTCTCGCTTGCGCTTGATGTGGTTAAGTGTTTTGGTGGGTTTAGATCAAACGAAAGGGCAACCGGTCCCCGTGGCTGCGCCCTCGCCTACTGTACGGTCAACATTCACCCCGATTTCGTATCCTACACCGTAGACCACGATTATTACGAGGTCGCTATCTAACCGTATACCCGCCCTCTCCGGGGGGCGTCGGGGAGGAGCAATCAATTAAAACCTTAAGCGTAAAAGACGTGGCCGCAAAACTCGAGCGGTCCACATCCTGGGTAAAGAAACAATTGCAGGGGCTGACCGATGCTGACCGGGAAAAACTCGGCATCTACAGCAATTCATCCGGGCAACAAATACCGCCCGAAGCTCTCAACCATTCACCTTTTACAGGGAAATTAACATGGAAAAAACATTCGTAATTAGGCACAAAGCCACAAACAAGCAGCTTTTCGCTTTCAAGTGTGGATCTTTTAAACTGTGTGTAGAAATCGCCGTAGTGTTCGGGGCGGACCTGACCTGGGCGGACCTGACCGGGGCGGACCTGACCCGGGCGAACCTGACCGGGGCGGACCTGACCCGGGCGGACCTGACCCGGGCGGACCTGACCCGGGCGGACC
>JAUXIQ010000075.1 GCA_030620925.1 Nitrospinota bacterium | reverse complement strand
CCTGCAGATGCACCCCGCCTGGCAGAAGCGGCATCCTCTGGTGCACCCCCGGGCGACCTCCACTGTTAGCCTGTCGTGCACGATTTCCATGAAGGGGACCACAGGCCTGGTGGGATAGGGGGCGACGTCCAAGTTTTCCACCAACCGGCCGGTCACGGTGGTGCAGCCGTCGAGAAGGGGACGGACCTCCGCCAGGCCGTCTCTCACTTCGAAAAACGAGGGGACGTATACCCCTTCAATGCCGGCAAGGCGCTCCAGATAGTCCGTCCTTTCCCCCCCTTCTTTGCGGTGTCGGCGATAAGCCTCCACTATCTCCAGTATCACTTCCTCGCCGTCGCCGAGAACCACGGCGTCGAAAAAGTCAGCGAGCGGTTCGGGGTTGAAAGCGCAGGGGCCTCCGGCAATGACGAAGGGGTCTTTTTCGCCTCGCTCTTCCCGGCGCAACGGTATGCCGCCCAGCCGCAGCATGTGAAGTATGTTGGTGTAACTGAGCTCATACTGCAGCGTGAAGCCGACCAGGTCGAATCGGGAAAGGGGCAGTTGAGACTCGAGGCTGCAGAGCTCGAGCCCTCTTTCCTCCAGGAGGGCGATGTAGTCCTCATCGGGGATGAAAACTCTCTCAGCGGCGGAATCGGGCCGAGAGTTCAGGATGTGATAGAGAATCTTAAGCCCCTGATGGGACATACCTATCTCATACAAATCCGGGAAGGCCAGGGCCACCTTAACGGTCACCTTGCTCAAATCTTTAGCTGCTGCATTTATCTCGTATCCCAGGTATCTGGATGGTTTTTTTACGTGAGGCAGCAGCTCGTCATAAACACTCATCGTTTGCGATAATACCCTTCTTGTTCCACATTGTTCAGGCGACAGCCGATTCTTTGTATTTAAGAAATTTTTGTTTGAATTTGTAATCTTGAGTCGTGTCTACATCCACAAGACTGCTTTTCGCCAGATGGGCGTTGACAAACGTCTTGTTCTTGAGGTAGAGGTAGCAATTCGTTCCATTATCGTTACCATCGAACCGTAAATATATTTTACTTCCTTTAGTGAGTTTTTCCAATAGTTGTCGGGCCTGGGCATCCGTCCTCCCGTTGGGCTTAATTCCCATGAGGTTGATTTTTCGGCCGCTGTCCAGGACTACCTCGCAGGGGGAAACTATCTTTTGGACTCTGTGATACGTCTCAGGCTCCTTTTCCGAACCGTCTACTTTGGAACCGAAGTTCAATGCCCCGGGGTGGATTTTTCTCCGAAAACACACAGGGTCTTTAAAAACGTAAGGCAGTTTTTCTATTTTCTTATTGAAGTCGATTTTTTCAGGCCGTTGTTCAATTACTTCTACATCGTGGTTATTCCCTGCGAGGCTGACGGTCTCTGACAGTCTGTCCTCGATGGTTTGTCGGTATTCCGCGTTTATCTCATAGCCGACGGAATTTCTGCCCAGCCTTGCGGCGGCCGCGGTGGTGGTGCCGCTGCCCAAAAAAGGGTCCAGGATCGTCTCCCCCTGGAAGCTGAACATCTTGATCAATCGTCGGGGGAGCTCCTCAGGGAAGGTGGCCAGGTGCTTATCCTGCTTTTCCCCGCTGAAATTCCAGTGACCTGCGAAGTATTCGTTCCATTCTTCCAGTGAGAGCCTGGAGGCTTCCTTGATTTCAGGGCTGACCTTCGGCGGTTTTCCCGGTTTCTTGAAGTTGAGGATGAATTCGTAGTCGATTTTCAGTATGCCGTTTCTGGGATGGGGATAGGAGCCCATAATGGTTGCGCCACCTGAGGTGTTACAGGTGGTGACCTTCTGCCAGATGACGGCTCCCATGTAATCGAACCCCAGAGTCTCGCAGAATTTTATTATCTCCGTACGGATGGGTATGACCTTGTAACGCCCGTAGTACGCGGAGCGGGCAAACTGGTCTCCCACCACGACGCAGAGGCGGCACCCATCGTGGAGCGCCCTGTGGCATTCATTCCAGACCAGGCTGAGGTTGTTTATATAGTCTTCGTAGCTGTCGCCGAAGCCTATCTGGTTTGCGTGGTTGTAATCTTTCAATTGCCAGTAAGGCGGCGAGGTGATTATGAAGTGGACGGCCCCGTCGGGAACCTCCTTCATATCCCTGGAATCACCGATGATGATCTTATGAACGGTCATAGAGGCGCAGGTAAACCCTTCTTAATCGTCTCGAAGGAGTAAGACTTTCGAGAGAACCTTTTATTGGAAAAACCCACCCCGCCATAGGCGGGGTTAAGCTTGTTCGTTAAATAATTTATTTTAATCGACCTACCGTTACCTCCCCTTTTCAGGGGGGTAATCGCCCTATCCATCGTTCAAGACTTATTTATCCTGACGTTCATCAACAGGCCGATGCCGGCCATGGTAGTGACCACCGAGGAGCCGCCGTAGCTCATGAGCGGCAACGGTATTCCCACCACCGGCGCCATTCCCACGGTCATGGCGATATTCAGTACCACGTGAAGGGAGAGCATGATCACCACGCCGCCGGCCATCAATACTCCCAGGAGGTCCCTGGCGCTGAAAGCTATGTTCAGCCCTTTGATTATTATAGCAAGATATAGAAATAATACCAGAGAGGAGCCAAAAAATCCCAGTTCCTCAGCCACCACGGCGAAAATAAAATCCGTGTGTTTTTCAGGGAGAAAATTGAGGCCGCTTTGTGTGCCGGCCATGATCCCTTTGCCCGTGATTCCTCCCGAGCCCACTGCTATTTTGGATTGCAGGCTTTGATAACCGGCACCGCTGGGGTCGGCGTTGGGGTAGAGGAAGTTTATTACCCGCCCTTGCTGGTAGTCTTCCATGAAATACCACAACAGAAGTGTGAGCCCAAGAGCCAACACCAGCATATAAATAAGAGTGCGGCGTTTTATGCCGCACAGGAAGACCATGATCACCGCCATGAGAGCCAGCAGGAGGGCCGTACCCAGGTCCGGTTGTTTGACCACCAGTGCGAAAGGCAGTAGCACCAGACCTACGGGCAAGAGGAGACTGCGGAACCCTAACAGGCCGCCGCGGCTTTTATCCTGGAGGCATTTGGCCAAGGCCAGCACCAGTATGACTTTGGACAACTCTGAAGGTTGAAAGTTTATCGAGCCCAGCTCTATCCAGCGCTGAGCTCCTGAGACGGCTTTTCCGAACAGAAGTAAGTAGGCGAGAGAAAGCACTATGATCCCATAGAAGACATAGGCATATCTTCCCAGAGTCCTGTAATCCACCAGGGTGGTGAAGGCCATAAACAGTGCACCTATCGCCAGCCACCATATCTGCCTGATGTAATAAACGTCTACCGAGCTGACCCCCTTCCCGTGGGTGGCGCTGTATATGGCCAGTAAGCCTATCGAAGCGAGGCTCAAGGTCAGAGCCAGGAGAACCCAGTCCAGGTCTTTTATTGAAATCCGTGTTATCAGCATGGTTATCTACTCGAAGTTTCATTGACGCCGGTTTTCGTCTGTTTGCTCAGATAAGCCTCGATGATCTTTTTTGCTATGTGGGCGTATCTGCTGCCCCCTTTGCCCGCGTTTTCAATCAGAATCACCAGGGCTATGGAAGGTTCTTCCAGGGGTGCAAAAGAAACGAACCAGGCATGATCCAGCAATTCTTTCGGTGTCCCAATCTGCTTACGATTCCATTTTTTATACCTCACCACCTGGGCAGTCCCTGTCTTTCCGGCCACCTCAACCCAGGGGAGCTTGGCCCCTTTTCCCGTTCCCTTCGGTTCATTGACCACTCCCCACAATGCCTTTCTTATTATTGCCAGGGTGGCGGGGGTGGCGGGTATGGTGCCCAGTTCCTGGGGTTTGAACCTTTTAATGATTCGCCCTTCCTGGTTCTCTACACGTTCCACAAATTGAGGAAGGTAAAGCGTGCCTCCGTTTGCTATTGCGCTGATCATGATGGCAAGCTGCATGGGGGTGACCAGCACATAACCCTGGCCGATAGCCGTTATGAGGGTTTCTCCCGGGAACCAGGGTTCGTTCTTTACCTCGGTCTTCCAGGTGGTGGATGGTATCAAGCCTGGCTGGCCGCGGCCCAGGGCAATGTTCAATGCTTTTCCAAATCCGAACCCTTTGGCATATTTGTGTATGGTGTCGACGCCTACCTTTTCACCCACCTGGTAAAAATATACGTCGCACGATTCCACCAGGGCCCGGTGCAGATTGACCACTCCGTGCCCCGATCTCTTCCAGTCTCTGTAGATTCTTTTGCCGAAATAATAGTGGCCGGGGCAGTAGACCGTGGTTTCTTCGTTGACGACTTCCTCTTCCAGGGCGGCCACGGCCGTTATAATCTTGAACACCGAGCCGGGCGGATACTGACCTTGCATAACCCTGTCCTGCAGGGGGTGGGTCTTGTCGGTACTCAGCTCTTCCCAATCTTGCTTCCTCAAACCGCTGACGAAGAGGTTGGGATCGAACGCCGGTTTGCTCACGTAGGCCAGAATCTGTCCGTCTCTGGGGTCCATGACCAGAATAGCTCCCCGCTCGTCAAGTAGAAGGTCTTCGGCCAGAATCTGGAGGTCCAGGTCCAAAGTGAGGGTAACGATGTTGCCTATGGTAGGCTCTATGTTTCCCAGGGGTCGAAGCTCCCTGCCCAGGGCGTCCACTTCCATGAACTTGCGGCCCTTGAGCCCCCTCAACTCCCGATCGTAGGCTTTCTCCAGGCCCGATTTTCCTGTATAGTCGCCGATCATATACCTGTCTCTGGTGCGGTTTCTGAGCTCTTTCTCGCTTATCTCGCCCAAGTAGCCGAGTAGATGGGCGGCCAGGGGGCCGTACCTGTAGAACCGTACCGGTTCAACCTGTATGAAGGTGCCCGGGAGGTCGGGCCTGTGTTCCTCCAGGAAGGCCAGTTCGTTGCGGCCCAAATCGTCTTTAACCAGCACCGGTTTGAACTTTCTGGAAGAAGCCAGCCGCTCCTTTACCAATTCCATGTCCACGCTTATGTTGCCCTCCATGCGGGACAGCAGTTCTTCCACATCGGGTACTTCTTCGGGAATGAGATAGAGTTTAAACTCGGGCCGATTCTCCACCAGTGGTGCTCCGTTTCGAGCCGTGATATAACCTCGCGGGCTTTTAACCGGGAGGACTCTTATACGGTTGCTCTCAGAGAGGGTTCTGTATTTTTCGCTCTGAGATATCTGAAGCTGCCACAGCCGGATAAACAGAACCCCCATAGATATAAGGACCAGTATTGAAAGGATGAGGAGGCGTTTCCTTATCTCGGTAATTTCTAGTGTTTCTATATTGCCGAAAAGCATGTTACACGAACTTCCGCATTTTCAAGTGCTCAGACTGGTCTTCGCCCACCTTCTTGTGGGAGGCCGCCGGGCCGCTGCTCATACGGATAAGAATGGGGAGGAGGGCAACTCCCAGGGCCACGTTTATAACCACCACCAGCAGATGTTTGCCCAGAGAGTTCAGTATGGGGAGTGGTTCCCATAGTACCAGACGCATCGATACAATCTGAAGCATGGCGTTGAACAGAGTGGCTCCACACAGCACCGCACACCAGGTTAAGAGGTTTGTTTCGATCAGCTCGTCCCTGGCTTTAAGCAGGATAGCGGCGATGATCAAGAAGGATAAGGAGGTTAGACCGAAAGGGACCAGCGAATAAGCATCGTTGATGAGCCCCAGGATAAAAACCGATATGAGTGCTTCCCTGTCGGGTAGATGAAGCAGGAAATAGCAGGCCAGAATCAAGAGCAGCTCGGGCTTAATCCCGATGATGGAAACTCTCCCCAGAACGGCTGTCTGCAGCAGTGCAAAGACAAAGATCAGGATGGCGATGCGGGCGATACTCGTCTTTTTCCCTGTATAAAACCTCTGGCCATATAACTGAAGGGACAAGCCGCTTATCCTCCATAGCGAAGTACCACCAGGGCCTCTTCAACTTCGCCTGCATCGACGAAGGGGATCACGGTGGCTTTTTGAAACAGACCGTTTCTCTCTTTGGTCACTTTTATGACCATCCCTACCATCAGCCCTTTGGGAAAGACGCCGCCTAAACCGGAGGATAACACTTTATCCCCCACCCTCACGTCGGCGTTCAAGGGGATATACCTCATTTCGCCCGCTCGTGATGATTTCCCCACCACGATGCCCCGTGCGCGAGTCCTTTGAACAAGAGAGTCTACGGAGCTGCGCCAGTCTGTTATAAGAAGTACCTTCGCCTTGTTATCTGACGCCTGCGCCACTCTCCCCAATAACCCTTCTGAGGTTATTACGGCCATGCTCTTTTCCACACCGTCCTCCGTGCCTCTGTTGAGAAGAATCATGCGGGACCAGTTGTCGGCTTCTCTGCCGATCACCTCGGCGGGCACTGCCTCTATATGTTTTTCAACGTTAAAACCCATCAACCTCTGAAGCCGCCAGAGTTTGATTTCCGCTTCCCTGAGCTTGTTGACTTCGCTCTGTAGTTGTCTGACTCTATTAGAAAGTTTCTCGTTCTCCTTTTTTACACCCACCAGATTGGCGTAGCCGCGCCACCAGCCTCCAATGGAGCGTGTCCCGCTGGAGAACGTCCACTGGAAGGGAGAGAAAACGTTTAATATCAGGGATTGGACTAAATTGGGGTTCCCGCGACTTTTGATGGAGGTGATGGTCAACGCCAGGGATACCGCAATAAGAACCACCAGGAGTTGCCAACGTCGTGCGCTAACAATCCTGGGGTCCGTTTCATTCTGGATTAATGGGCTGCTGAAACTATTCAAGGCAAATATAAAAGGAATTGAATGTAAAGTTCTTCAGTGTTACTTGGTGGCCAGGTTCTTCATCAAAGACAGTTCGCTCAAGGCTTGGCCCGTACCTATGACCACTGCGTCCAGCGGTTTTTCGGCCACTATTATGGGCAGGCCCGTTTCTTCTCTGAGCAGGATTTCTATTCCTCTCAACAGGGCGCCGCCGCCGGCGATTACCAGGCCCTTGTCCACGATATCGCCCGCCAGTTCGGGAGGGGTATTCTCAAGCGCCTGTTTGACGATTTCCACGATGGAGAAAAGCGGCTCGTATAAAGCTTCACGGATCTCCTCATCGCTTACGATCACCGTTTTGGGAACACCCTCGATAAGGTCTCTGCCTTTTACTTCCATGGTTTTGTGCTCTTCCAGGGGATAGGCGGAACCCAGGCTCATCTTTATATCTTCCCCTGTGTTTTCCCCTATGAGCAGGTTATACTTGCGCTTTATGTAGCTCACGATCGCTTCGTCCATCTCATCACCCCCGATGCGGATGGACCTGCTATACACCACTCCTTCCATGGATATGACCGCTACCTCCGTGGTGCCCCCGCCTATGTCCAGGATCATGTTCCCCGATGGTTCATGTATGGGGAGATTCACGCCGATGGCTGCAGCCATGGGTTCCTCTATGAGGTAGACTTCCCTGGCGCCTGCGGACAGAGCGGAATCTTTCACCGCCCTTTTTTCCACCTGGGTTATACCCGATGGTACGCAAATAATAATACGTGGCCTGACGAGCGTGCTGCGATTGTGCACTTTGCGGATGAAGTAGCGAAGCATGGTTTCGGTAACGTCGAAATCGGCTATAACTCCGTCTTTCAGCGGTCGTATTGCTACGATGGATGCAGGGGTTCGTCCCAGCATCTTTTTGGCTTCCATGCCAACGGCCAACACTTGTTTAGAGTCTCTATGGATAGCTACTACCGATGGTTCCCTGAGCACGATACCCTTGCCTTTGAGATATACCAAGGTATTGGCGGTGCCCAGATCGACCGCCATGTCATTAGAGAAGATGCCGTAGAGAAAATTGAAAAGCATGTTTTACATCCTATGTTTGAGGAAATATAGAATCAGCATCGTAATACGCCCGTGCAAGGTTACTGAACTTATATCAAATAACTAGCTGAAAATCAATAAGAAAAAAAATAAGTCAAGTTAAATATCTTTTTTCCTCCCCGATAAAACGGTTCTGGGTCTCACAAATTTTAACTTTTCCGTCTTTTATCAGAAACGCCTTGAAATGGCCCTGCTTTCTGAACTATACTTTTTATCGACCGAATTCTAATTTTTCATGAGTTATGGTGAAAAATACACAAGGCATGTGAGCT
>JAUXIQ010000077.1 GCA_030620925.1 Nitrospinota bacterium | reverse complement strand
TTTGTCTACGTGCGCAATTTAAAGGAGGAGATGTCGTGAAAGCGTTAACCAGAATATGTGTGGCGATTTCAGTGTGCCTGCTTTTAACGGTCGGCGTCAGCTACGGCCAGAGCCCTACCGCCTCAAATTACAACGATCAGGGGATCGACTACTATAATAATGGTGAGTATGGCAAAGCCATCGCTAATTACAGCAAAGCCGTAGAGCTGGACCCCGGGTATGTTTGGGCTTACTACAATCGGGGGCTGGCCTATAAAAAATTGGGTAACAATGACCAGGCCATAGCCGATTACACCAAGGCCGTAGAGCTGGACCCCGGGTATGCTAAAGCCTACAATAATCGGGGGCTCGTCTACAAGAAAAAAGGTCTGTATGACCTGGCTATAGCTGATTACAACAAAGCCATACAGATAATCCCCAAGTATGATAAAGCCTATAACAACCGAGGGAATGTCTACTATGCAAAGGGTCTGTACGACCTGGCCATAGCCGATTACACCAAGGCCATGGAGATAAAACCCAACTACGCGTTGGGCTTCAATAATCGGGGACTTGCCTACAAGAAAAAAGGTCTGTATGACCTCGCCTTCGCTGATTACAGCAAGGCCATAGAGATAAAACCCAGGTATAATAGCGCCTACAACAACCGAGGAAATGTTTATTATAAAAAAGGCCAGTATGACCTCGCCATAGCCGATTACAGCAAGGCCATAGAGATAAAACCCAACTACGCGTTGGCTTACAGCAATCGGGGGCTTGCCTACAAGAAAAAAGGTCAGTATGACCAGGCCATAGCTAATTACAACAAGGCCATAGAGATAAAGCCAACATATAATAAAGCCTACAATAACCGAGGAAATGTCTACTATAAAAAAGGCCAGTATGACCTCGCCATAGCTGATTACAGCAAGGCCATAGAGATAAAACCCAACTACGCGTTGGCTTACAGCAATCGGGGGCTTTCCTACAATAAAAAAGGTCTGTACGACTTGGCCATAGCCGATTACAGCAAGGCCATAGAGATAGACCCCGGGTACGCTAAAGCATACCAAAACAGGGGGTTTGCCTATGATAACAAAGGTCAGTATGACCAGGCCATAGCCGATTACACCAAGGCCATAGAGATAAAACCCGCGTATTCTAGAGCCTACCATAATCGGGGAGTGGCCTATGATAACAAAGGCCTACTGGACAAAGCCATAGCCGATTACACCAAGGCCATAGAGATAAAACCAGGGTATAAGCTGGCTTTTAACAACCGGGGACTCGCCTATGAGGATAAAAGGCAATATGACAAAGCCATCGCCGATTACACCAAAGTCATCGAGCTGGACTCGGGGTATGCCGAAGCCTACAGCAACAGGGCCATAGCTTACTATTCAACGGGAGAATATGACAGAGCCTGGAGGGACGTCCATAAGGCTGAAAGCCTGGGCGATAAAGTACCACAAGAGTTTTTAAAGTCTCTCCGCGAAGATTCGGGCAGACAACAATAAACCGGACGGATTCCAACCTTGGTTGTATGCGGATAGAGGGGGATACCGTGAAAATTCCGACCAGATCATTTGCACCGGTTTTGGTGGCACTGCTTTTAGCGGTCGGCGTCGGGCATGCCCGGAGCCCTGCCCAAGAAAGCTACTTTAGAGGTGTGGATTACGCCGCTGAAGGGAAATTTGAAGAAGCAAAGATAGAATTCAAGAAAGCGGTGGAAGCCGGCAGGTTCGTAAAACCTGCTGAAGTGAGCCTGAAAGTCATTGAAGACGCAACTACCCGAAGGATAAAAAAAGAAACCGCCGTTCATCTGTTCAAAGGGGCAGCATACGGCAATGAAGGGATGCTGGATAAACAAATTGCGGAATTTACAAAGGCCATAGAACTGAACCCCGACTACGCTAAAGCCTACAACAACCGGGGAATTATCTATGATAGCAAAGACCAACATGACAAAGCCATCGCCGATTTCAGCAAAGCCATTGAGCTGAACCCGGGGTATGTTGGGGCTTATTTGAACAGGGGGAACGCCTATGATGACCAGGGCCAATATGATCTTGCCCTCGCTGATGACAGCAAGGCCATTGAGCTTAACCCAGGGCATGCGATTGCCTACTACAATCGAGGGCTCGTCTACTCCCGCAAAGGTCAACACGACCTTGCCATAACCGATTTCAGCAAAGCCATAGAGCTGAACCTGGGATATGCTAAGGCATACTATAACCGGGGGGTTTCCCGCGCAAGAGACAAGGGCCAATACGATCTTGCCGTCGTCGATTTCAGCAAAGCCATAGAGTTTGACCCCAAGTTTGTAGTTGCCTATGACAATCGTGGGTTTATCTACAGCCGCTGGCGCCAATACGATCTTGCCGTCGCCGATTACAGCGAAGCCATAAAAATAAACCCCACCCATGCTTCGGCCTACAATAACAGGGCAATCTCTTTTTATTATAAAAATGAATACGATAGAGCATGGGAAGACGTCCATAAGGCGCAGAGTTTGGGCATGGAAGTCCATCCAGGGTTTCTGAAAGCCCTCAGTAAAGCCTCAGGAAGAAAAAAATGAACCACCCCGCCATGCTCCTCAATCTATGGATGGTATCCTGCCTTTTTCGCTAAAAAGGGACCTTGGATTATCCCCCTCTCAAAGATCATATTTCAGGTCCGTAACTGATTGAATCTAAAGATATATCCCGCCCGAACCTTGGATTTGTGTATCTATTCTATAGAGGTGGTTTTAAACCACAGATGAACACAGATTGACACAGATAGAAAAGATTCACCACAAAGGCACTAAGGGAATAGAGGCACAAAGTTATTGAGAATCGGTATTTATCTGTAGTTCTTACCGTGTCTTTGTGTCCTGGTGGTGAAAATTTTAGGCGGAGGTTGCTTAAGCAATGGGGGGGGTAGGAGCAACCCCGGGCAGGGGAGATGTTCTCAAAGGATGCATCTGCCCCGGCAGGTTACAACGAGCTTGCCCCCTTCGGCGCGCTTGTGTATTATAGAGTCTGAAGGATTACCCGGGGCGGCAGCCCCGCTACTGAGGTTCCGAAAAGGGGTGGATTTACCGGCACTTAAGTTATGTTTATAAAATAGGAGTAACCATCATGGACTGGGGAATGAGAAACCGCCTCGCACGGGTCATTAAACCGCAAACGGGCAGGACGGTCATGCTGGCCATCGATCACGGCTACTTTCAGGGGCCGACCACCGGCCTGGAACAGCCTGCGGGCACCATCAGTCCGCTGGTCCCCTACGCCGATGCGCTCATGCTCACCAGGGGCGTGCTGCGCACCAGCGTCGATCCCGGAGCCGATGTGCCCATAGTTTTGAGGGTGTCCGGCGGCAGCAGCATCCTCAAAGAGCTGTCCAATGAGGACATCACCACCAGCATGGAAGAGGCCATCCGCCTGAACGTAGCGGCGGTGACCCTCTCCATATTCGTGGGCGCGGAACATGAGAAGCAGACGCTGGTATCGCTGTCCAAACTGGTGAACGAAGGCGAGAGATACGGCATTCCGGTGCTGGCGGTAACCGCTGTGGGCAGGGAGATGGCCCGCGACGCCCGCTACCTGGGATTGGCCTGCCGCATAGCGGCGGAGCTGGGCGCCCACTTCGTCAAGACATACTACTGCGAGGATTTCGAGCAGGTGGTGGGTGGATGCCCGGTGCCGCTGGTCATGGCGGGCGGCAAGAAGATAGAAGAGCTCGAAGCGCTCAAGCTGAGCTATAACGCCATCCAGGAAGGCGCTTCCGGGGTGGACATGGGCAGGACCATCTTCCAGTCCGAACACCCGACGGCCATGATCCAGGCCGTGCGGGCCGTGGTCCACGAGAACGCCAAACCCGAAGAAGCTTTCGACCTCTTCAACAGCCTTGCCGGGGCCAAGAGCGGAGTTTAACAGGAAATGTTAAGGGGGAACCTTTCTCGAATCCCGCGGAACACGGGGCCCCTTAAACCCCCTCCAAAGACTTTTATGTATGCCATGTCAAATAGTTTTAGGGAGGAGTTTGAGTAACCCTTTTTTCAAAAAGGGTTACTCAATTAATACACAATGCGCGTAGCGATGTATTACAACAACAGCGACGTGCGGCTGGAGGAGATGCCCAAGCCGCAAATAGGGCCCGGTGAGATGCTGGTGCGCATCAGGGCCGGCGGCATCTGCGGCAGCGACGTTATGGAATGGTATCGCCTCCCCAAAGCGCCGCTGGTGTTGGGCCACGAGATAGCCGGTGAGGTGGCGGAAGTGGGTGAGGGAGTAACCCGCTACAAGGAGGGCGACAGGGTATCCGCCTCGCACCACGTGCCCTGCAACACCTGCTACTACTGCCTGAGCGGCCACCACACCGTGTGCGACACCCTGCGCTCCACCTCTTTCGACCCCGGAGGGTTCGGGGAGTTCGTCCGGCTGCCGCCCATAAATACGGAGCGGGGCGTTTACCTGATACCCGATGAAGTGACTGATGAAGAGGCCACTTTCACCGAGCCGCTGGCCTGCGTTCTGAGGGGCGCGAGGATGGCGGGGTTGAAGCCGGGCCATAGCGTCCTGGTTATGGGGAGCGGCATCGCAGGCCTGCTCTATATAAACCTTGCGCGGGCCCTGGGAGCGGGCCGCATAGCGGCCACGGACATCAGCGACTACCGGCTTAAAGCCGCCGAGAAGTTCGGCGCCGAGCTGGCCATCAATGCAAAAGAAGACGCACCGGCCCTTTTCCGGCGATTCAACAATGGCAGGCTTGCGGACCTGGTGATAGTGTGCACCGGCGCCCTGTCGGCCAACGAGCAGGCCCTGCAATCGGTCGAGCGGGGGGGCACGGTCCTTTTCTTCGCCCCCACCGATGAAGGTGTAACCGTCCCCATCTCAATTAACAACCTTTTCTTTCGCAACGATATAACCCTCACCACCAGCTATGCGGGCAGCCCTGCGGACCACGAGACGGCACTGGCGCTTATACGAGCAGGGACGGTTAACGTTAAAGATATGATTACCCACAGGCTGGGCCTTGAGGAAACAGCCCGGGGCTTTCAACTGGTGGCCAAAGCCGATGATTCCATCAAGGTGATCATCGAGCCTTGAGAAAGAATAGACGGAGCTTTCGGCCTTCCTTAGCGTTTCCGGGAAGGTGCTTTCAGAAAGCTGGGGGGCCGTTGGAGAAGTTTGAATTAGAGAGAGTCCGGCCTCAGTTTTGAGAAGTCTCACTCCTGCGGACGCCTAAATAGGCGTTGACCACCATATCGTTATCCAGCAGGTTTTGTCCGCTGTCGGAGAGAAGAACTTTTCCCACCTCCATCACGTATCCCCGGTGGGAGAACTCCAGGGCCTGCCTGGCGTTCTGTTCCACCAGCAGGATGGTGGTCCCCTGTTCGTGAAGCTCACGGATGATGCGAAAAATCTCCTCCACGATTATGGGGGCCAGTCCCAGCGAGGGTTCATCAAGGAGGAGGAGCGAGGGTCTGGACATGAGCGCCCTGCCTATGGCCAGCATCTGCCGCTCGCCGCCGCTGAGGGTGTTGCCGTACTGGCCTATCCTGTCGGCGATGGGGGGGAAACTCTCCAGTATCTGTTCCATGTCTTTTTTGATGGACTCTCTATCTCTCCGGGTATAGGCTCCCATGAGGAGGTTTTCCCTCACGGTGAGCTCGCCCAGTATCCACCTGCCCTCGGGCACCTGGGCTATTCCGGCGCGGAGGATGCGATCGGGAGACCACCCGGCTATGTTCTGGTTCTGGAACTCGATGTATCCTTCCGAGGGCTTCAGCAGGCCGGATATCGTCTTCAGCGTGGTGCTCTTGCCGGCGCCGTTGGCGCCGATGATGGAAACGATCTCCCCCTGTTTCACCTCGAGGGAAATGCCCTTCACTGCGGTAATGTTGCCGTAGCGGGTAACAAGGTCTTTTATTTTCAGCATCAGTACTTTTTCTCCTTCCCCAGATATGCCTCGATGACTCTCGGGTTCTCCTGTATTTGCCCGGGAGAGCCTTCAGCTATCTTTTCGCCGAAATTGAGAACGGCCAGTCGGTCCGATAGGCCCATAACCACGTTCATGTCATGTTCGATGAGGAGTATGGTCTTCCCCTGTTTGCGGATTTTCAGTATCTCTTCCATCAGCTCTTCGGCCTCTTTGGGATTGAGTCCCGCAGCGGGCTCGTCAAGAAGGAGAAGCTCAGGGTCGGTGGCGAAAGCGCGGGCTATTTCCAGCCTGCGCTGATCACCGTATGAGAGGCTGGCAGCCAGGCTGTATCGCATGTCCTTCAGGCCGGTGAACTCCAGTATTTCCTCGACCTTTTCCCTGAGTAATCGTTCATCTTTGGACCCGAAGGAGACTATGCTGGTGAAGACCGATTTGCCCCTGTGGTACTGCCCGATCTTGACGTTGTCGAAAACGGTCATCCTGTTGAACAGGCGGATGTTCTGGAAGGTGCGGGCGATGCCGCTTCTCACAATATTATAAGTCTTAATCCTGGTGATGTCCTGACCCTTGAAAAGCACTTTCCCCGAGGTGGCGGGAAACACGCCGGTTATGGCGTTGAAGGCGGTGGTCTTGCCAGAGCCGTTGGGCCCGATGAGGCCTAATATCTCCCCTTCCTGTACCTCCAGGTCCACTTTATTCAAGGCCGTGAGCCCGCCGAAGTTTTTGGTCACCTTGTCCAGCGCTAATATGGGTCCGTTTTTCGTCTGCTCCATTCCTGGTCGCCTCCCTGAGTCTATTTATATGAACCTGGGCGTATCTCTATACGCCCTATTTATCTTCAACCTGTTCCGGAATCGGGGGCGTTTTCTTCAGCAGCATCCGAAGCCTGTGAACCAGGACTTCGTCTATTATGCCCCGAGGCCGGAAGATGACCACCGCTATGATTAGCCCTCCATACAGGATCATCCTGTAATCCTGCATGAATCGCAGGACTTCGGTCAAAAGAACCAGCATGGTGGCCCCCAGCAGCGGCCCCACAAAAGAGCCCACGCCCCCTATCAAGACGTAGGCCATGAAGAAGATGCCGATGTTAATGCCGAAGAAATCCTGCACCACGAACTGCATGTAATGCACGTAAAGCGCCCCCGCCACACCTGCGATGAACGCCCCCATGGTGAAGGCGGAGACTTTTATGGTGGTGATGTTGAGCCCCAGCATGGAAGCGGCCGTTTCGTCCTCTTCCACGGATTTGAACGCCGATCCCACGCGTGACCTCTCCAGCAGAATGAAGAAAACCACGAAAATCCCCAACGTCAGGTAGATTATGCCCATATATTTCGGCAGGGTTAACTGGTGATGGACGATATAGTCGATGTGCCGGAAGCCGTGGGCTCCGTCGGGGCCTATGAGCCTGCCTCCTATTTCCTTCTGGTAGGTGAGGTTCAGAAAAAAGAGGCGCACGATTTCCGCAAAAGCCAGGGTGGCGATGGCCAGGTAGAAGCCCCTGATGCGCAGTGCAGGGAAACCCACGGCAAGCCCGAAGGCCGCCGCTACCAGGCCGGACAGAATCATGGCGGTCAACAGAGAGAAACCCCACATGGCGGTGGCAAAGGCGGAAAGATAGGCCCCTATGGCGAAGAAACCCTGCTGCCCGAAGGTGATCTGGCCGGTGGACATGATTATGTAGACGCTGAGGGCCATCATCGCATGTATGCCCAGAAGGCTGAAGACGCTGATCCAATATTCCACGTTTAAAAGCTCCCTTTTATTATTTACATTTCCTCCGGTCTGCCCATCAGGCCCCAGGGCCTGAACACCAGGAAGACGAAGAGGAGCGAATATGCCAGCATGTCCCTGTAGTCCACCCCCAGGAACCACAACCCCTGAAACTCCACCACGCCCAGTAACAGCCCCCCGATGATGGCGCCCGGAATGCTTCCTATGCCCCCCAGTATCATCACCACAAGCCCCTTTATGGTGGCGGTGAGGCCGAAGGTGGGGGTGATCTGATTGGTGCTGATGGAGACCATAAACCCGATGGCGC
>JAUXIQ010000428.1 GCA_030620925.1 Nitrospinota bacterium | reverse complement strand
TCATAGGGCAGCACATGCAGCAGGCGGGGGCCACGCCGGCTCAGGAGATGGCCTTCACCATCGCCTCTGGCATATACTATATCGACCAGTGCGTGAAAAAGGGCATGAACGTGGACGATTTCGCACCCCGCTTCTCCTTCTTCTTCGACGTGACTATAAGCATCTTCGAGGAAGCGGCCAAGTTCAGGGCGGGAAGAAGAGTCTGGGCGAAGCTCCTGAAAGAGCGTTTCGGAGCAAAAGACCCGCGCTCAATGAGAATGAAGTTCCACGCCCAGACCTCCGGCCGGGAGCTTACCAGGCAGCAGGTGCAGAACAACATCGCCCGCGTGGCTTTCCAGGCCCTGGCGGCGGTACTGGGCGGCGCCCAATCCCTGCATACCGACGCCTACGACGAAGCCCTTAGCAGTCCCTCGCGGGAAGCTGCCCGGGTGGCCTTGATGACACAGAACATCATCGCCGAAGAAACGGGGGCGGCGGACGTCATAGACCCCCTGGGCGGCTCCTATTACCTGGAGACGCTCACCGATCAGATAGAGGAAAAAATCTGGGAATATATCCACAAGATAGACGACCTGGGAGGCATGTTAGAGGCGGTTAAGAAAGTTTTCATTCAGTCCGAGATCGAGAGGTCCTCGCTGGAATACCAGAGGTCGATTGACAACAAAGAGCGCATAGTAGTGGGCCTCAACGACTACGTAATCCCGGAGAAAGAAGACGTAAGGCCACCTATACCACGACCCAACCCTCAGGCGGTTAACCGGCACATCGAGCGCATTAAAAAACTCAGAATAGACCGCGATCAGGCCAGGGTCAGGGCCGCCATTGACGACCTCAAAGGAGCCGCTGAGGATGAAGACGCTAACTTGTTCGAGGCGGTCATCCAGGCGGTGCAAGCCGACGTAACCCACGGCGAGGTAGTCACTGCGCTGCAGGAAGTTTACGGAGTCGGTGTCCCCATGGCCACCATCGGATAGAGATATAAGCATAAAAGCGCTTGGCAGGCGAGTCTATAATTTAATTTCTCTCCGGCCCTCAGAATACCTGAGGGCCTTTTTTTTAAACACCGGGATAAAACTATCGCGGCAAGATGCCGCTCCTACGCCGCGAAACCCCTGTAGTAGCTCCTTCCAGGCGCGATCAAAAAATATGTGAAACCCTACTCAGTTGAAATGCAACCACTCGTAGAGGCAATTCATGAATTGTCTCTACATGAAAAAGAGGGTTTCGCATATATTGATTCTCTTCAAGTGGGGAGCCCAGCTATCCACGGGGCGTTCCTTTGGTGTGAGTGTGAGAGGGTGAATATAAATATTTGGTCACGATCCCACCTGCCACGGGATGCCGCTCCTACTTTAGAAGCAAAGGCAAGGCAAGCCTTGCCCCTCCTGTCAATCTGAGTCCCGCGGCAGGCGATGCTTCAGAAAGGTTTTCCCAACTCCTCAAGCGTCCTGGATGAATTTGGGCTTACGCTTCTCGACGAAGGCCCTGGCGCCTTCGAGCATATCCTGACTCCTCATCGAGCCCTGCCCCACTTCAGCTTCTATGCGGAGTCCCTCCTCCAGCGGACGGCCGAAACCCATCATGGCCGCCTGCTTATCCGTGCGCATGGCCCCCTGCGGAAGCAGGCATATATGTTTGGCCAGCTCCAATGACCTCTCCAGGGCTTTTCCTCTTGGAACCACCTCGTTCACCAGGCCCATGGAATGCGCTTCTTGGGCATCGATAAAGCGGCCGGTGATGATCAGGTCAAGGGCTCTGCCCATACCGATAATGCGGGGAAGACGCTGCGTTCCCCCGTCCACCAGGGGCACGTTCCAGCGGCGGTTGGCCACTCCAAACTGTGCGTTCTCCGAGGCTATACGAATATCGGCCATGCAGGCCAGCTCCAATCCCCCCGCCAGCGCGTAGCCGTTGATGGCTCCTATTATGGGTTTGTAGATATCAACGCCGCGAGAATAGCCTATGTATCCGGGACCGTGAGTTATCAGCCACCGCATGCGGTGGGCGCTGGTCTCTGGTTCAGGGCCGAGTTCGGTCACTGCGCTGAGGTCTGCGCCGGAACAGAACGTCTTATCACCGGTGCCGGTGATAATAGCCACGTAAAGCTCCTCATCGTCGCGGAATTCTTTCCAGGCTTCCTCCAATTTGGAAGCCACCTCGCGGTCTATGCAGTTTTCCTTTTCCGGCCGGTTAACGGTTATGATGAAAACCTTTTCATCCCTCTCAGTTATCACCTTGCTCATCAACAATCTCCTCGCCTTTATCAAGCTGAACTATAGTGAAGCCGCTCCGTCTATTGCCCGCCCAGTATCTCTTTCAGCGTCCAGGGGCTCTCGATGCAAGAGACCTTGAACGCCACCTCACCGAAGCCGCCACAGCCCACACCGGTGTCGGCACACTTAATCGTGTCCGGGAAAAATGAACATGGGTCTATCCCGTGGTAAAGGTGATCGTAAGTCATGAAACTGAAGGGAAGCAGAGGAGCCATCGCCCACAGACAGAGGTTCGCCGTACATTCTTCAGGCAGAAGCAGGCCGTTGGAAGCGAATACCAGCTTCTCCCCTTCTTTGAGGCTGAAGGTACAGTTGGAAGATTGGGTGACTTCGGCCACCAGCTTGTACTTGCTGAATT
>JAUXIQ010000356.1 GCA_030620925.1 Nitrospinota bacterium | reverse complement strand
CCAGAAAATTGGA
Source organism: Nitrospinota bacterium (assembly GCA_030620925.1). Lineage (GTDB taxonomy): Bacteria > JAUXIQ01 > JAUXIQ01 > JAUXIQ01 > JAUXIQ01 > JAUXIQ01. Next base: position 3,132 of record JAUXIQ010000356.1, on the reverse strand, counting down.
TATTCCCATCACCCCGAAAATGGTTGCCGCGGTCATTTTGGGGATGCCCGAGTCGGTGGCGAAGGCCACTAGATGATAGATGGGGCCGGAATGCGCCGTACAGCACAGGAAATGGGTCAGCGTCAATCCCCAGAAAGCGGGAGTTTTGAAGCTGGAGCTGACCTCCTGTTTAACCTCAACAGTTCCTGACTGAAAACCATCCCCGGCATTATTTTCGGTTGTATCCCCTGGTGCGTTGCGCAGCAATCTGGATAGGGGAAGGACCACCCCCAATACTATCAATCCCAGCACTACGTAAGCCCAACGGAATCCCACCGTATCGATAAGGAACCGGCTGAAGGGGGAGAATATCAGAACACCCAGCCCGCTGCCTGAAGAAACGGTGGCCACTGCGATTCCGCGTTTCTTATCAAACCACTTGGCGGCCAGGGAATTCAGGGGCACATAGAAGGCCCCCATGCCCACGCCGGTCATTACCCCGAAGGTTATATAAAGCTGCCATAACTCCTCTACCTGGCTGGTAAGCAGGAGTCCGGCGCCGAAGATCACCCCCCCCGTGTAGGCGACTTTTCTGATCCCCACCCTGTCCGACAGAAAACCGAACAGCAGAGAGAACAGCCCCAGCGTCGTCCAGTTGATGGATGTGGTGATGGATATCGAGGCCCTGCTCCACAGAAAGTGCTCCTGGAGGGGTTTCAGAAAGACCCCGAACGAAAAGACCAATCCCATCATGATAGCCACTGAGAAGAAAGAAGCGATGACTATCACCCAGCCGTAAAATATTTTGTTATCTTGAGCCCCGCTGTTTTTATTATCAGTCATAAAACCGCACCGGCAACTAGTAAAGATTGATCCCCTACAGGAGTGTGTTTTTTGAAGCTGTGCTCTATACTGTTGACTCAGGTGACGCTGAAATGATAAGGGGAGAGTATATCAATTTATTTTCCCGGGGACACCTATTAAGTTGTTTCAGACGGTGTCTTTTTGTTAAACTTTGTGAGTCTATCGGTTAAAGTGTTCTTATTCTTTCACCGAGTGGCGGTGATTACACTTTGAACGAAGCAAGGGGAGGAGGAAGAAGGATGTTTTCTAATCATAAATCCAGGCCCCTAAAATCCATAACCGTTCTTCTTTGCGTGTGCGCCATAGCCGTGGGCGCAGGGTTCGCTGCGCCGGTTTTCGCCGATCCCTCCCGGGATGAGGTCGTCTCCGTTGTCAACGAATTGAAAGCCGCCTGGGAAGCTCTGGACATGGCCCGTTTGGAGGCTCTTTTCGACCTTGAGCAGAACATGGAATACTACCCGGCGGAGATGATGAAGGTTCACGAGGGAGGGGAGGGCATCAGAACCTATTTGAAGGATGCCGTTAATCGCCTTTCTGAAGTGAAACTGATCATCAGGGGAGTCAGGGCCGAAGCTTTCGGCGATACCGCCTATGCGGCATTTATGTGGCGCTTCGAATACGAGTGGGACGGCACGCCGTTAATCAGTGACGGCAGGACCACATTGGTATTACGGAAAAAAGAGGGGCGGTGGAAAATCATCCATTATCACGAGTCGGTGCCCACCCAGTGAACGACGGGATAAAGCGGTATCATCGACTTTAAGACAAGAGCATCTTTTGTTTCCCCGCCCTCAGCAGGGACGGGTGGGGGAGAAGCACGGACATTGAGGGAGGAGAGACGATGGAGATAGTGGACTTATCAGTGACGCTGGGGGAGCCGGGAGCGGCCATGGTTGGGGGACACCAGCCTCCAACCTTCCAGCCCATAAACACCCACCAGGAGCATTACCTTTCAAACGCCCGGGTGTCCTTCAGCCTGCATACAGGAACACACGTTGACGCCCCTTACCATTTCTGCGCCGACGGGATAACCATCGACCAGTTGCCCCTCGACAGAGTGGTGGGGCCGGCGCTGGTTGCGGATTTAAGGGAAGTGGCGGGGGAGGGGGTGGCCCTCACCATCGATCATTTTGAAGCGTGTATCCCCGGCAGGAGTTCCCTGAAAGACGTCATCATCGTTCTTTATACCGGCTGGCTGGCTAAGGCTTACCACACTGAGAAATACTACGTGGATAACCCCTACCTGAGCACAGACGCCGCCAGCTGGCTGGCGGAGAGCGGCATCAGGGCCCTGGCGCTCGATTCCAGCGTAGACCAATCGAAGCCGGCGGGGAGAAAGCCTTCCCCCGACAGCCACCCCGTCCACCGCATACTCCTGGGAAGCGGGATACCCCTGATAGAAAACGTCACCAATCTGGACAAACTACTGGGCCGCAACGTTCAGCTCTTCGCTCTGCCGGTGAAGTTGCACAAGGAGAGCGGTGCGCCGGCAAGGGTCATGGCGGTGGTCGATTAAATGGAGGGCTTTACAGGAGCGATGTAGGCTTTCAAAAAGAGGCTCAGGCCTTTATTAAGGATTAATAGATATGGCGTCCTTTGATCAACAAGGGAGCGGAACACATTCCCCTTATAATGGCCACTCTCGTTAGCCTACATACTCAAAGGGGTGAATCTTTTAATCTGGGGGCCAGTGGTCCTTAACATAAACCTCCCCACCAGAACCGCCCCCATCATTTTTCTCGACATGCTGGTGAAACCCATCTCCATCGTGGGGTCTGTTATAAGCATCTCTTTCCTGGCCGAGTTCAGTTATCTCTTCCTGCGAAGCCGAACGGGGATGGCCCTCCGCGCAGTGGCTGACGACAATGCGGCATCCCATCTCATGGGGATCAATGTAAGGCGTTTCATCGCTTTTGCCTGGGCGTTAACAGGGCTGGTGGCGGCCATCGGCGGCATTGTCTGGGGGAATATGCTGGGCGTAGACGTCTATCTTTCCACCATAGGGTTAAAGGTGTTCCCCGTGGTGATCATGGGGGGGATGACCAGCATTTCGGGCACCATCCTCGCAGGTCTTATAGTCGGCGCAACGGAAAGCGTATCGGCAGGTTATATCGTCCCCTTCGTCATCATTATCATCGTACTGATGATACGGCCCACCGGGTTCTTCGGCGAGAAGGATATAGAAACGCTTTAGGTCAACTGTGATGGTCATAAACCCCCATTCCCTCAACCTTGCGATTTGATGGCATTCAGAATGAAACGTGACCTTGAAGTGAGCTCCATCTCTTT
>JAUXIQ010000342.1 GCA_030620925.1 Nitrospinota bacterium | reverse complement strand
TTGGGCAGGCACAGGGGCCTGCCCCTACGATTTGAATACAAAGCGCAAATTACTATCCGTGTTTATCTGTGTTCATCAGTGGTAAGAAAAAGAGGTTCAAGCAACCCCGATTTATGCTGGATTATTGGCGGTAAATGATTGATTATAAAGGATTTACGGGTTATTAACGGTTGCAGGGCTGCGCGGCATAAACCATTGAATATTAAACCAATTTGAGCGATTGGAGGTTGCTTAAGCAAGGGGGTGGGTAGGGGCAACCTCCTGTCGCGGGCCGTTCCGGTAGAGGGGATTAAGGGGAGGGGGCTTAAGTTGCTAGTAATGTAGGGGATATCCCGCCTTCCGCGGGACTGCCCCTACACTTCCACCACAAAGGCACTAAAGCCACAAAGGATAGTGTCTTGATGATTTTGGGGTTATTTTTTTGCCCTATATTAAATTCTTAACCTAACTCCAAAATCATTACTAAAGGGTATCTTTGTGCCTTCGTGGTAAGATACGTCAATATACTTTATCTTTGTAATGATGAATTATGAGTTAGTATAATAGGTGATTATGCTGCGGCAGGCCCGATAACGTCTTCAGGGGTAATAAATGGAGGAGAACCTTTCAAAAACCGGTAAATCCAGCAGCGGCATGCTGGAGGACGGCGCCACGGTGGTGGTCATCGGCGGCGGTCCCGCCGGTACGAGCTGCGCCATCAGGCTCATGAAAGAGTCTCGCAAAGCGGGCCGGAGCATCGAGGTGATACTCTACGAAGGTAAAGATTTCAGCGTCCATCATAACCAGTGCGTGGGTGTGCTGTCCCCTCCAATAGAGAGCCTGCTGTCGGAAAAGCTGGATATAATCCTGCCCATGGAGCTGCTGAAGCGTCAGATTTACGGATACAGGCTGCATACCGGCGGGAATAACATCCTCCTGATAGGTGAAGACCCCGGCGGGCCTACGTTCACCCTGCGGCGTGCCAAGCTTGATGAGTTTATGCTGAGCAGGGCGGCTGCTGCGGGGGTGGATATAAGGCGGGGCAGGGTCACGGGCGTAGAGTTCATGGATGATTCCCAGGGGGGAGGCATCAGGGTCTACAGCGAGAGCGATCACGTGAGGGCCGATTTCGTAGTGGGGGCCTTCGGCAATGACGAGGCCATGATAGACATTTTTGAGCGCGCCGGCATCGGTTACGGACGCCCGGACAGATATCTTAAAGCCTTCGTGACCAAGTTTCATATACAACAGGGCTTCATCGAGAAGAAGCTGGGCAACATCATTTACGCCTTCGTTTTCCCTCAAGAGATTCCCCGCATCGAGTTCGCAGCCATCACCCCCAAGGGCGACCATATAATAATAAATATCGCTGGTGAGAAGGTAAGATCGATTGATATGGACCGTTTCCTGAAACTGCCTGAAATCAGCAAATACCTGCCCGATATGCAGAGGGAGGAGCTGGTCTACTACGTCGGCCGGTTCCCTATCGGCCATTGCAAAGGGGCTTACGGGAAAGATTATCTCCTGGTGGGGGACTCCACCGGCTGGCTTCGCCCCTTTAAAGGCAAGGGAATCACCACCGCAATTTTCACCGGCGTCGAGGCGGCGGACTCCATCGTCCACCAGGGGACCACAGAGAAAGCCCTGGGTAATTACAAAAGAAGGTGCGATGCGTTCCTTCAGGACCGATTCTACGGAAGAGGTGTGCGAAATTTTTGCCGGCTGGCGTCCAGATTGGGTGTAATGAACGTCATCCTCGAATTTGCCAAGGAAAACCCGGAGGCTTACCAGGCTCTGTTCAAATCAGTCTCCGGACACGATACATTCAGGAACATCCTCAAAGCTTCCATCAGGGTAAAAACCCTGCTCAGGTTCGGGCGCTTTTGGATTCAGCATAACCGTTTCTTCAGCGTCGGCCTGCGTTACAGGAAAAAGTTGACCGTTTTTTTGAATAGAAAGGCCACAATCATGGAAGAGATTACGGTGAGAAGGTTGCGCATGCAGGATATAGAGAGCGTCTTGCGCATAGACGAGAAGATTACCGGAAGCAAACACGAAATCTACTGGGAGGGAGTAGTAGCCAACTATATCGACAGGAACCCCGCCGCCTACCTGGCCGCCGAAATCAATGGCGATATGGTGGGGTTTATCTTGGGAGACGTGCGCGGCTGGGAGTTTAACATTCCGTTGAGCGGCTGGATAGAAATCTTAGGTGTAGACCCGAACTATCAGGGCAAGGGAATAGGGCGGAAACTTGCCGAGACACTTCTGGAATATTTAAGGAAAAACAACATCCGCAGCGTTCACGCCATGATCAACTGGGACGATGCAGACCTGGTAGACTACTTTCGGTCCCTGGGGTTCTCCAGGGGGAACTTCATCCACATGGAAAAGGCTATCGATTGAATCTTTGAAGGAGCGGGACGGTATCACCATACCGTTGACGGCTGCCGAAAAACACGCTGTAGCCACTCACCATGTATCCACGCAGGGACGCTTCTTGTGTGTACGAGGCGGAGGTGGAGGCGTCGACATCAGGATGCTGTTAATCCAGCGCCGCGATTCGGCCGGGTCGATCACGTCGTCGATCTCGAAATGTGTCGCCGTGTTGAGGGCTTTGCCCCGCTGGTAAGCCTTCGTTACCATATCCTCATACAACTCCTTGCGCTCCTCGGGGTCTTCGACCGCCTCGAGCTCTCTGCGGAAGCCCAGCTTCACCTCCCCCTCCAGGCCCATGCCGCCAAACTCTCCGGTGGGCCAGGAAACCGTAAAGGAAGTGGCTTTGTGGCTGCCGCCGCCCATAGCCTGTGCGCCGAGCCCGTAAGACTTGCGCAGTATAATGGTAAAGAAGGGGACGTTCAAGTTCGCTCCTACCACAAACATGCGGGAACAGTGGCGAACCAGCGCCGTCTTCTCAATTTCAGGGCCGACCATGATGCCCGGGGTATCGCACAGGAACAGCACGGGAACGTCGAACGCGTCGCACAACTGCATGAACCTGGCGGCTTTGTCCGCCCCGGGGCTGTCTATTGCGCCGGAGAGATGCGTCGGGTTGTTGGCTACTACGCCCAACGGGCGGCCCTCTATCCTGATAAAAGCCGTCACCATGCCCAGGCCGAAGTGGGGCCGCAGCTCCAGCATCGAGCCGCTGTCCGCCAGCGTCTCGATGACCGACCTAACATTGTATACCCGCAGTCGATTCTCCGGAATGAGCCCCCGCAGCAGCCGCTGGTCGGCACACTCCCATTCCGCGATCGACCC
>JAUXIQ010000375.1 GCA_030620925.1 Nitrospinota bacterium | reverse complement strand
GAGAACCGCTACTGCCAACAGCGAACTGAATCTGGGCTTCATTCTCACTGGTCGGGCCGACTATTTTTTCCAGGATAAACTCGGCATTGAAGTGAATATAAGTGTTTCCAGTAATAATGTCGATTTTAATTCCCCCGGCCTATCCATAGATATGGACAGCGGCCAGTACCACGTTGACGCGGGGCCCATCATCAAATATCCGATCAATAATAATCTCGAGACCTTTTTCTATCTCGGTTTGGGCTTTGTGGCGATAGCCATGGATGACCCCATACCAGGCGTGGCAACTGATGATAATACCACCCAGTTCAAAATAAACCTGGGCGGTGGCTTTAAATACTTTGTGAACCATAACATGGGGCTGCGTTTCGATCTCCGCGATCACATTGTATTCGTCTCAGACGAACAGTTCTGGGGCGCCGGCGCGGAAGATTTCTTGCATCTAGTGGAAATAAGCGTCGGAATTTTTTACAACTTCTTTTAGCACGCAATCATCAGTAAACAGACGCTTCTTGCGAATATCCAAAACTATGCCGGTATCATTAGAGCGGCCTCTCTCTGATGCCGTTACCTGGGCCGGGGGAACACCTTTGCCGTCTCTTCGTCCACCTCCTTCAGCACCCCCATAATGGCTCCCACCGCGATCCTGGCCTCTATGCGTATAGGTATCTTCAGCTCATCGGCGGAGAGCCAGACCTTGATGCGGCCGCTCTTTTTGAAGATACCCTCATACTGAGAGGAGGGAGAGACGAGGTAAGTATCGAGTATTCCAAAGTTAGTTTCGATCACCGATATTCTCAACACTTCAACTTCTATTACCGCATTCTGCCGCCGGACGAATGATTTCACCTCGACCGGTTTGCCCACTTCCATCTCCTGCATGCGTAAGTAATAGAGGGAGGAGAGGGGGTCTTGAATACCTGGCGTCACGTCGAATACCCTGGGTGGTTCCTGGTCTTTTGAGTAGGTCGCCTTGCCCGATGAGTGATCGAAATCTATCCGTTTATCGTGCTTGTGATTGCCCTCCGATTGCTTTATCCGGTAGCGCAGCGGGCGAAGGTTATTAAGATCAAAGTAGGAATCCACCTGGTCCTCTACCGGGTAGATGCGACCGAAGATGCCCGATGACCAGGCCCTGGACCTGAAATGGAGAATGGGCCTCCCTTCCTCATCCTCCTCATAGCTGACGCTGAGCTCCGCCCAGCCCACGGGGATGCCCATCCAGTAGCCGCGGTAGAGAAGGCGTTCGCTCATGGAAAAGGGTACTACCGCCCTGCCGTCGCTCTTATGGCGGGCGTGGCTGACCCCTTCCCCTGCGGCTGTGGCCAGGGGGCCGGAGGGTGCACCCCGGGTCAGCATAAGCAGAGCTAACATTAAAAGAATTATTCGTAGTGCCCTGCTCCGTCTGAACATTGTTTTCTTCCCGATTAATGATGCGGATAATTATTATGGAAGCGCTGATGAACGCAACGGGTTTACCCAAACCTATGGACGAATCTTACCCCACTATTCTTCACCCACAAGCAGAATATAGAGGTCCATAACGTTGGTGTTGGTGGGGCCGGTCACAAACTTTTCGCCCATATCCTTGAAGAAAGAATACGAATCGTTTGAGCGAAGATATTCCATGGGAGCAAACCCTTTCCGCGCCGCCCTCCCCACCGTGCCCCCGTCCACTATGCCGCCCGCGGCGTCCGTAGGTCCGTCCGTTCCATCGGTGCCGCCGCACAGCAGAAGCGCCCTTTCCAGACCCTCCATCTCCATGGCGGCGGAGAGGGCCATCTCCTGGTTACGCCCTCCCCTGCCCTCTCCCCGGAGGGTCACCGTGGTCTCACCGCCGGCCAGAACGCAGGCGGGTGCTTTTACCGGCGAGCCGCTCCCGATTATTTGCCTGGCCACGGCAGGAAACAAGTGGGCGATTTCCCTCGCTTCGCCGGTAATATACGACGTCAGGACCAGCGAGTTAAAACCCAACTCTTTCGCCCTGCTGTGAGCCGCTTCCACTGCGACAGTATTAGAGCCGACCACTACGTTCTGCACTTTACTGAATGCCTGGTCTTCCGCCTTCAGCGTTTCAGAGGCTTCGCCCCGGGAACCCTTTTCCAGGTGATCTTTCACCGAAGGGCGAACTTTATCAGCGATGTCGAACTTGTCCAGTATCTGAAGGCACTCCTGGAAAGTGGAGACATCCGGCACCGTGGGACCCGAGGCCACCACGTCCAGCCGGTCCCCCACCACATCCGAAAGAATGAGGGAAATAACCTGCGCCGGGGAGGCCAGCTTAGCCAGTTGTCCCCCTTTGAGCGAGGAGAGGTGCTTACGGATGGCGTTTATCTCTTCTATGCGCGCCCCACAACCCAGCAAGAGGCGCGTGATGTCCTGTTTGTCCTCCAGGGTGATCCCCGGTACGGGCAGGGTGAGCAGGGCGGAGCCGCCGCCTGAGAGGACGCAGAGGACCAGCTCTCCCTCCCCGGCCCGGGCAATCGTACCTGCTATTTCCCCGCTCCCGCGGACGCCGTTTTCATCGGGCACCGGATGCCCCGCCTCGTTTATCCTTATCGTATTTAAAGAAAGGCCGTGGCCGTATTTGACGTTGACGATGCCCTCTCTGAGCCTGTCTCCCAGCAGAGTTTCCAGCGCCCTGGCCATGCCCGCCGAGGCTTTGCCGGCACCCACGGCGATGATCCTGCTATATCGCTGCAGATCGTATTCCACTCCCTCCGCTGAGAGAGCGTCGCCTCGCACTGACAGCTTGTTCAGTACCGCCTTCTCCGCATCGACCGCCCGCAGGGCGTGCCCGTATATGTCCAGCGCTTTTTCCCGTAAGGAGCCCACTTCAAAGTATTCCTAACCGAGTGAGATTCAACTGCAAGTTACGCTGCATTCTCCGGACCCTAGAACAGCAGGGTGCTGGCGATTGTGAAATAGGTCAAAATAGCGAGCACGTCCACCGTGGTGGTAAGCGATGGGCCGGTGGCGATGGCGGGGT
>JAUXIQ010000277.1 GCA_030620925.1 Nitrospinota bacterium | reverse complement strand
ATTTGAGAATTAAAAAGCCGGGCGCGGGAAAAGGGGGCGGTGCATCTATATGGGTATGGACAAGGGGAACTCCCGGAAATTGAACAGCGTTCCCATCGGGACGGGAGGTGCGTACCGAATTGGACTATGACTAAATCGAAGTTGTCAAATATTTGAAATGACTATCTTCTCCACGCACTTGCCGAACATGTGATAGCCGGAGCCTCCTTCGCTTATGATCCGCATGACGGCCCCCGGGTCGGTTACGCGAACGCCTCCGAGTACGTCCACGCCGCGCTGAAACAGCGCGTCGGGCAGCATGCTGGCGGTGGGCCCCACTATGATCACTTTGCTCTCCCGGGGCGTCCACTCCAGGAGCTGGTCCACCGAGCCGTTGACCAGGGTGGCGCCGGTGGCTATTACCGCCGTGGTCCGGGAAAGGGCTTCAGAGGCCCGTTCGGGCGGCACGTAGTAGTTCAGCTCGTCCCCCTTGAGTGTTTCAGGGGTTCTCTCCAGGATGGAGAAGGCGCAGTTTTTCTCGCGGAGCATCCGTATGTAGGGGACCAGCGCCCCCACCAGGACCACGTTATCCTCCGGCCCGAAGGTCAGGCCCTCCACGGCGTCGGCGCCGGGGATTATGCGATAACCTTGCACGCCCCGCCGATCCCAGAGATAGTGTGAGAGGGCGTTTAACACGGCGACGCCTATGGCGGCTTTGAGGACGTTCTCCTCATGGGCCCAGGGGAGGAACTCACGCGCATCCATCCCGGCCAGTTTTCCCGCCTGAGGCATTCGGGAAGCCGTGCGGGGGCAGCAGACCGCTTCGGGCATCTCCCCTATAGGAGTGAAGGCCGTTCCGGCGTGGCCGCTGCTCAGGACGGCCCCCGTGAAAAATACTCCCGATACGACCTCCCTGACCGTCAGGTCGTCCAGCTCACCGCCGAGGGTCTCGCCTATGAGCCGGGCAGTCTCCTGCATGGAACCTGCTTCCGCAACTTTTTCCGCACCACTCATACTCATCCCCTTAAGATTATTATTTTTGATTGGCGGTTATCGGGCCAGGTAGTGGGTGAACCTGTCGGCGTGGTCCTCCTCGTCGAGCAGGATTTCTTCCAGCATGTGCCTGGTGCCGTAATCCCCCAGCTCCTCGGCCAGCTTGATGTGCGCCTTGTACTGTTCGATGGCGGCGAGCTCGCCGTCCAGATCGTCCCGGATCATCTTTCTCAAATCACCGCCCCGCTTTATCTCCGAGGGTTTCATGGTGGCCTCGCCGCCCAGGTAAATAATTCGCTCGGCCAGCTTTTCGGCGTGTTTCATCTCGTCGATGGAAATTTCCTTGAATATCTCCACCAATTCAGGGCTCTCCAGTCCTTCCGCCTCGTAGTGGTGGCCCATATACTGATAAATAGCCCCAAGCTCATCTGCTCTATCCTGATTCAATGCATCAATCAACTTCTCTTTGCTCATCTTTTTCTCCTCCTTTGTTACAAAACGCCGATGGTTTCGTCTTAAGGTGGTATTATCCAATTCCGCTTCATAACAGCGGGCTTTTACCATGCTCCCATAAATTATAATTTACGCGTTGGCATGTAGCAACGGTTTTTCGTTTATAACTCTATTTTGTGTTAATAAATGGACACTTTTTTTTTAAAATACGGTTTCCGGATAGTTTTTTTGTTGACAGATTGTCCTTGCATGAAGGATATTAAGGATATTGTTGTATGATACAATATATAGGAATCCTTTGAGAATGACGCTCAAAAGACGGTAATCTGCCGTGCACCCGGCTGTCGCCGCGAGATGCCGCTTTTAGGTACCATTTTATGAGCGCCTTCCAGGCGCGACCTGAGAGATAGGGTATTTTAGAGAAAAGGTTCAGTGATAATTTATAAAGATTTATAGAGGAGGGATAGGAAATGGCGGTGAATGATAAAAAAGTAAAAGAAGTGGTTAAGGAGCATTACTCCGAGCTGGCCAGGCGGGAAAAGCCCTCATCTTGTTGCGATACTTCACCCCCTTCGTGCTGTGAACAGCAGGACCCCTTTACCCCCAGCGAGAAGGAGAAGTATGCCAAGGCCATAGGTTACACCGAGGAAGAGCTCGCCGAGCTGCCGCAGGATGCGGTGGATAGCGCTTTCGGATGCGGCAACCCCGTCGCACTGGCGGAAATCCGTGAGGACGACGTGGTGCTGGACATCGGCTCCGGCGCGGGCATAGACGTCATCCTGGCGGCGAAGAAAGTAGGGCCGAAAGGCAAAGTTATCGGCATGGACATGCTTCAGGAGATGATAGACAGGGCGAAGGAAAACGTCGCCCAGGCGGGAGCCGATAACGTTGAATTCAGGTTGGGCGAAGCGGAAGCGATGCCCGCCGGAGATAACAGCGTGGACCTGATAATAAGCAACTGCGTCATCAACCTGGCCCCTGACAAGGGCAAAGTTTTCAAGGAAGCCTTCCGGGTGTGCCGGGATGGAGGCAGGCTCATGGTCTCCGACATAGTTATCCTCGATATGCCCCAGGCCCTGCGGCAGGACATCAATTCGTGGGCGAGCTGCATCGGCGGCGCTATACCGGAGGAGGAGTACCTGGGGGCCATCAGGTATGCCGGTTTCAGCGACGTCCAGGTGGTCGCTCGGTCAGACCTCACCGGAAAACAGCTAAAGAAAATGTTGGGCTGTTCATTGGACAACCTGGATGCAGAGGTCAGAAAACAAGTCGAAGAAGAGCTGGACAGGAACGATCCCGTGCTCTCAAGCATAAAAGTTAAAGGGCTGGCCCGAAAAGGCTGCTGCTGAAAAGAGCCCTTATTAGACTCAGAGTTCAAAATGAAGCTCAGAGACCTGCCCAAGGTCGCCCTGGATGTTGTATACCCCAGACACTGCCTATTCTGCGCTTCGATTTTGGCCCGGGAAGAAAACCGCTCCCTGTGCGAAGCCTGCTGGGATAGACTTCCCTTCATAAAATCCCCCTTCTGCCCCCGCTGCGGGGTTCCATTTAAATCCGAATACGCTCTCCAGTGGAGCCCTGACCACCTCTGCCGCGATTGCCGCCAACTAAAGCAACGCTTCGATACCGCACGCTCCGTGGGCAGGTATGAAAGCCCGCTGCGGGAGTTGATACTGGCTTTTAAACTCCGGGGGAGGCTGACTGCAGGGGGCGACTGCTCGTTTCTTATGGAACAGCATGCGGGCCGCCTCATGGAGCGCAGGCGGTTGGACCTGGTGCTTAACGTTCCCCTGCACCGGTGGCGGCTGTTGAGGCGGGAGTTCGACCAGTCGGCATTGCTGGCCAGGGCGGCGGCGGATGCCCTTGGGATACCGGTTGCGACGCATCTGCTCACCCGGGTGGTCAACACTCAGAGCCAGACCGACGTTAAGGACAGGCGGAAAAACGTCAGAAAGGCTTTCAGCGCCGAAAACACTGAAGAGCTGAAGGGGAAATCGGTGTTGCTGGTGGATGACGTTCTCACTTCGAGCGCCACGGTGGACGAATGCGCCCGCACGCTTAAAAAGGGCGGAGCCGCTGAAGTGCACGTCTTGACGCTTGCCCGCGCCGTCTGGTAAGGGAAGGCGGAACCAGTCTGTTTGGCGGGTAAAAGGCCGATCGAACAGGCCGGAAACCAACGTTTAGCCTGACCCCGGTTATTGAGGTATCCTCGCTGGGTACAAATCCTGATATAGACTCCGGACGGATTTCAGAGGGGCAAGTCGTATCAAAAACCATCATTTAACGAGGAGAGCCGGTATGATCACTATTACCACCATGACCGAAATGAGCAGGAAGCAATCGTTGAAGGAGTTTACCAGGGCCTGCCCACCCACCACTTTATCCAGCACAGACAGGGCTTTGGCCGAGGCAAGGCTCT
>JAUXIQ010000280.1 GCA_030620925.1 Nitrospinota bacterium | reverse complement strand
GCACGGCGCGGGTCTGCGTGTTTGCCGCGTCTGATCCGGCGTTGGGCTCGGTGAGCCCGAAGGCGAAGCGCAGCTCGCCTCTGGCGATGGCGGGCAGATAATGTTTCTTCTGTTCTTCGCTGGCGTTGTAGAAAATCTTCATTCCCCCGAAGAGGACAGGCCCGATATAGGCTCCCCTGGCGGCGGCGCTTCTGCTCCCCAACTCCTCGGACATGATGCAGAAGTCTATTACGTTCCCTCCGCTGCCGCCGTATTCCTCGGGGAAAGGAAGGGCCATGAATCCCGCTTCGGCAAAGGCGTCCCACAGCGCGTAGGGATATTCGCCGGTACGGTCGTGCTCACGCTCAAGCTCCTTGGACCATACCTTGTCCATTAGTTTGCCTACTGATTGACGCAACATTTCTTGCTCTTCGGTGAACTTGAAGTCCATATCTTCCCTCCTGCCTCAGACCGCTCTCTTGTCGGTCAAGGCGCTTAAGTCTTAATGGGAAACTACGTTGACTTTGTTCCTGGGATGCTCAATAATGTAAACGCAATAGGGGTGTTCAGTCAACGTAAAACATACATCGGCGTTGCGAATTGCTCGAATGGTATGGTCGGAGGGCGCCATGAAAAAAGCGGTCTATTACGGTGTGCATGACGTAAGGGTGGAAGATGTTCCGGTGCCGGAGGTGCCGGATGACGGACTTCTGGTCAAGGTGAAATACTGCGGCATCTGCGGGTCGGACGTGCATGAGTATCATCACGGCCCCTTCGTAGGGGTTTTCGCACCCGGAGTATGGGGCCATGAATTCTCGGGCGAAGTGGCGGAAGTCGGCCCCAAAGTCGATGATTATAAGCCAGGCGACAGGGTGGTGGGCAAGGCCGTGACAGGGGCCTACGCCGAATACGTGGCGGCGCCTTCGAGGTTATTCCATAAGATGGCCGACGCAATGAGCTACGAAGACGGGGCGGTAACCGAGCCGACGACCGTAGCCTGCTACGCAGTGGGCAAAGCATCCTTGCAGCCGGGAGAAAACACCCTGGTTGTGGGCGCGGGGCCGATAGGTCTGCTGACCGTGATGGCCTTGAAAGCGGCGGGTGCGGGGCCCGTTTACGTGAGCGAATCGGCTCCAACGAGGAGGGCGCTTGCGGGGGAATTGGGAGCGGACGAGGTGTTCGATCCCACTCAGTGCGACCTGGTGGAGGAGATGAAGAAGCGAACCGGCGGCAAGGGTGTGGATGTGTCGTTCGAGTGCGTGGGAATCAGGCCCTCCCTCATGGACTGCATTAACTCCACGCGCCGCCGCAGGAGGATCGTCGTCGAGGGGGTGTTCATGGAGGAAGTCAGCCTGGACGTTTTCCATTTACTGGAGAAAGACATCTCATTGATATTCACCCTGGGGGCCGATTTTGACGCTACCGTTCCTCTCATCGCCGAGGGGAAGATACCCTCGGCCCGGATCGTCACCAGCACAATCGGACTGGACGACATCGTCACCATGGGAATGGAGAAACTCTCCCAGGATATAAAGGACGAAATTAAAATCCTGGTCAACCCTGAAATATAAAAGTCTGATCTATCCGAAGCAGGATATTGGGATATGCCTGTAGAGCATGGGAAAAAAGACGGGGTGATTGTGTGGGTGAAGAACCCCTTCAATGGGTGCACCACCTACTTCAACGACATACACAAGAAGACCATGGCTGTCGTCAGCAAGGGCGGCTTTATGGATACCATGCTGCGCGAGCCGGAGCCTGGAAGAGAGCCCGCGCCGGAAATCAGGAGGCAGATGGAAGAAGCCGTGAGGCAGTGCGTGTTTTGCCCCGGCAATGAAGATAAAACCCCGGGAGAAGCACTGCGGGTGAGCTGGGGTGAAATTTTAGACCATGATACTCTGCCCGACGGCGTTGATCCCGGCGGATGGGCCATGCGTGCGGTGCACAACCTGATCCCCCGCGTGCCCGAAGTCTGCACCGGCGGCTCCAACGAGTCCTACGTGGTGATCGAGGACAGCCGCCATTTTCATCCCCATGCCGCGCAGATGAAAGAGCTTATATATTCGGGGGCCCTGGCGCCCATCCATTTCTACCGGCTCATGGAGTTCGACGTGGAGGTGATGCGCCACGCCTATTCCAACCCCCACGTCCATTCAGTAATCATCAGGAAGAACCAGGGGCCGGAGTCGGGCGCTTCCCAGCCTCACATACATAATCAGGTGCTGGGCGCAGATCAGCACTACCCGGACGTGCTGCAGGAGTTGCGCGTCACCGAGTCGGAGCCGGGCATCTGGGAGGAAGGGGTTGAGGTGATCAGGGAGCTGGGCCTGATCGTAGAGGAAGATGAAGACGTGTTATCCTACTGGAGCCCCTACGGAAAGTTCCCCCGCAGCTTCGACGTGGTCATGCCGGGAGAAAGATGCTCGCTCACAGAGCTGAGCAAAGAGAAACTCCTTAAATTTTCCGGCGCGCTGCATCGGATACTCACCCACCACGGCGCTATCCCGCTGGACTACGAGGTGCACAGCGCCCCCGGTATACCGGTGCACGCTCACCTCAACTCCAGGCTGTTCACCTACTCCAGCATAGGCGGCACCATCAACGTGCCCTCCGACGTGGGCGAGAAGGTGGTGCCCATCCGGGAAGGCGTTCTGACCCTCAAGACCGAATACCCAACCAGCGTCCCTTAAGGAGTAACTTATGCTCTGAAGTATCAGGGGGGGATGAGACCATGGAAACAGGTTTTATTTTCCTTTCAGGCGCGAATAAGAGTATTTTTTTTAGATGTTCGCTAATGTCCTTTGGCGTGAAACCCAGGGAGGGAAGGCGATGGAACAGCAGATTCGCTTCTGCACCACTCCCGACGGCGCGCGGTTAGCTTACGCCACCGTGGGCCAGGGGCCTGCGCTGGTTTATCTTGGGGCGTGCGTTAGCCATCTGGAGTTGGAATTGGAAGACCAGTCTTGGAGTGCGTTCTTCGAGAAATTGGCGCGCTATCATACTATCGTCAGATATGACAGACGTGGTGTGGGTCTTTCAGACAGGGAAAAGACAGATTTCTCTTTGGAAGCAGAACTTCGAGATTTAGAAACTGTAATCGAGCATCTTGGGTTATCGAGCATGGCACTATTAGGCACTCATCGAGGTGGTCCTCTGGCTATAGCGTTCGCCAGTAAATACCCTCCACGTATCTCCCACTTGGCCCTTTACGGCACCTATGCGCGTGGTGATGCGGTAGCCAAAGATGAGGTAAAGGAGTTGATGATATCTTTGGCCCGAGCCCATTGGGGGTTTGGTTCAAAGATTATGACGGACGTCTTTATGCCCGATGCAGATAGCGAAAAAGCGAAACGGTTTACCAAATTCCAACGAGAAGCTGCTTCTGCTGAGTTTACCGCTGACTCAATGGCCGCCGTTTACCAAATAGACATAGCCCACCTTCTCCCTACACTCCGCGTCCCTGCGATAGTTATGCATCGCAAGAAAGATCGAACTATGCCTTTTCAACAAGGCAGAGAATTGGCGGCATCTATTCCCGATGCCAGATTTATACCTCTTGAAGGAAATGTTCACTTCCCTTGGTTGGGTAATTCTGATCCCGTGCTGAGGGCCATTAGTGAGTTCCTTGGTGATCCGATTACGACAGAGAGTGGCCGGGTTTTGGTCACCCTAATGTTCACGGATATCGTCGGCTCCACTGAAAAAGCTGCCGAATTGGGAGACAGCCGGTGGAAAGAGCTTCTGGAGGATCATCGGGCCATGGTGCGCACAGAGCTCATCAAGTTTCAAGGCCGCGAGATGGACGCCACAGGAGATGGTTTCCTGG
>JAUXIQ010000381.1 GCA_030620925.1 Nitrospinota bacterium | reverse complement strand
GGGTGCCGTCCCTGCCCGCTACGGAGGTGATGTTGACGATCTTGCCTCCCCCCTGATTGATCATCACCTCGCCGACGTATTTGGTACACATGAAAACACCCTTGAGGTTAACGTTTATCACCGCGTCCCAACCTCCGGGGCTCAAGTTTACCAGATCGCAGATGAACCCCTGCCCGCCCGCGTTATTGACAAGGATGTCTATACGGCCGAATTCGTCCACCACCTGTTTGACCATGCCCTGCACGTCTTCTTCTTTGCGGTGGTCCATGGAAATTGCCAACGATTTTCGGCCTTTCTCACGGATGGCCTCTGCGGCCTGCTCAAGCGGATCGAGCTCTCTAGCGCACACCACCACGTGGCACCCCGCATCCGCCATACCCATGGCCAGGGCCTTTCCGATTCCCTTCCCTCCGCCAGTAACTATCGCCACCTGATCGGTAAGGTCATAAAGGGATTTAGTCATGATGTTCCTCCTCATTCTATTTACTGAGTGAAGCAACGCCTGAATAACAAAATGTAATCATTACCACCGGGAAAGCCGGACAATTATAACAGTGCACAAATATTTTTTACAACGACAAAAAATTTATATACATTCTCTCAGGGCATAGACCGGAATAAGACCGTTGTCGTTACAGACCGCCGCGAGGAGGCGCCTTAACCGAGGTCTATTCTCGATGTTTTAATCCGCGGTGCGCGATATACTTCCTCGGCTGCGATTTCGCGCTCCAATTTAACTTGACAACCGCCTTTTCCGAAACTATTATTATTCTTCGTATTTTAAAGGGGAGATTTGCGCTCAAATTACTGACCCGCTGAGAGGAGCGGCATCTCAGTATAAACATGGAATTTAAAATATCTTCGACATAGGTGAGAGACGTTGAGCAAGACATTTTCAGCCAAGAAAGAGGAAATAGAGCGCATCTGGTATATAGTCGATGCGCAGGATAAGGTGCTCGGTCGGATGGCCAGCGAGGTGGCTAAAGTCCTCCGCGGTAAGCACAAACCTATCTATACCCCCCACGTGGATACTGGAGACCACGTAGTGATCATCAACGCCGATAAGGTGCGTCTCACGGGTGATAAATTGGACAAGAAAATCTATTACAGGCACTCGGGCTACCCCGGCGGGATCAAATCCGCTACCGCCCGTGAGATGATGGAGAAGAAACCGGAAACGGTTATCGAGAAAGCGGTGAGGGGAATGCTGCCTAAAAACCGGCTGGGCCGGGCGATGTTCACCAAACTCAAGGTATACACCGGCAGCGATCATCCGCATAAGGCACAAAAACCCATTCCCCTGGAACTTTAACATCTCTATTCCATAGGAGGCTAATCGGGTCGGTATGGAGGATAATCGATTTTACGCTACAGGCCGCAGGAAGACATCCGTGGCCAGGGTGTGGCTGGGCGAGGGAAGCGGCACGATACTGGTGAACAAGAAACCCATGGACGAGTATTTCACCAAGGAAGTGACCAAAAAAATCGCTTTGCAGCCGCTGGCACTCACCGAGACAATGGATAAATTTGATTTATATATAACCGTCAAGGGCGGCGGCCTGAGCGGACAGGCCGGCGCCGTGCGGCACGGCATAGCCCGGGCTCTCCTGGAATCGGACCAGGAACTGCGCCAGATACTCAAAAAAGCAGGGATGCTTCGACGGGACCCACGGGTTAAAGAGCGGAAGAAGTACGGCCAGAAAGGCGCCAGGGCCAGGTTCCAGTTCTCCAAGAGATAAACTTCGGGCCCTGAGTTTCGCCGTGCTGAACAATTTTACGGGGAAATTGTATTGAGGGGAACTTTTCCTTAAAAGGAAGTTCCCCTCAAATTTAATCAGGACATTTCGGCGGGTTGGCGGTAAAGATGGGCAAGGTAAAAGTAGGCGTGGTGGGGGCGACCGGGTATACGGGCGTGGAGTTGCTTCGCCTCCTGGTGGCCCACCCGGGGGTAGCCGTGGAGATGGTTACCTCGGAGACCTACTCGGGAAGGGATATAGCCTCCGTTTTCCCCTCGCTGCAGGGACTGATATCCCTGCGTTGCGCCAAGCTGGACACAAAAGAAGTGGCTTCCGCCTGCGACCAAGTCTTCGTGGCCCTCCCTCATACGGAAGCGGCGAAAGTGGTTTCCGACCTGGTGCAGGAGGGCAAACGGGTGGTGGACTTCAGCGCCGATTTCCGCTTGAACGACACGGCCGTTTACGAAGAGTGGTATTCCGTCCGGCATCCCGCCCCCGAGCTGCTGGGCCGGGCCGCTTACGGCCTTCCGGAGTTGAACCGGGAAGAAATAAAGAAGGCGGATATCGTCGCAAATCCGGGCTGTTATCCGACAAGCGCCATTCTGGCCCTGGCCCCGCTGATCGAGAAGGGGCCGGTGGACGTGGAAGACATAATCATAGACTCGAAATCGGGGGTTTCGGGCGCGGGGAGGAAGGTGGCCCTCCCCCAGCACTTCACCGAGTGCAACGAAAGCGTTAAAGCATACAGCGTGGCGGAACATCGCCACACCCCTGAAATAGAGCAGGAGCTCAGCCGCCTGGCCGGGAAACAACTTCGAGTGGTATTCACCCCCCATCTCATCCCCATAACCAGGGGAATCCTGAGCACCATTTATCTGTCCCTGACGGAGGATCGCACTACGGGCGAAATGGTCGACCTATACCATGAATTCTACGAGAACGAACCCTTCGTAAGGGTGAGAGAAGAGGGTGAGCTCCCCGCCACCGCTGAGAGCAGGGCATCGAACTACTGCGATATAGGGTTGAAAGTGGACCACAGGACCGGCAAGCTCATTGTGGTATCCGCTATAGATAACCTGGGTAAAGGGGCGAGCTGGCAGGCCCTCCAGAACATGAACATCATCTGCGGCTTCGATGAAACGGAAGGGCTGCGTGCGGCCCCCCTGTTTCCCTGAGCGCCTTTGGGGAGAGCACCCATCCATGGTCGGGGGCGGAGGAAG
>JAUXIQ010000165.1 GCA_030620925.1 Nitrospinota bacterium | reverse complement strand
GAACCCTTTGTCTTCTTAACCGGTTACTTTGCCGGCGGCTTCCATTCGACCCACTTGCCGCCTTTCACCGTCCCTATGACAAACTCCTTTTCGGCCTGGCCCCATTTGTCAAAACTGATTGATCCCAGGAGGCCGGGGAAGTTTTTTATCTTGGCCAGGGCATCCCTGAACTTCCGGCGGTCCTCCTGAAGGGTATCGGGACGGTTCTTTATGCCCGCATCCTCGATGACCTTCTTGATGATCCAGATGACCTCGTAGCTGGCCGAGTTGTGGTGGGTCATGTAGTACTTGTCGCCGGAGGCCTTGAGGATTTTGGTGTATACCTCCAGCGGGCGGCCGGGCAGGGCCAGAAAATTGGTGGGGATGATGATGTTTTCCGCCACGTCAGCGCACACGTCCAGGGTATCCTGGAGGGTGGCGCTGGTTATGGCCACGTGGACCTTGGGCGTCCAGCCCTGCCTCCTGGCCTCCTGCAAGGCCCGGCACATGGAGGGATGGTGCGCGCCGGTGGCCCGCATGTCCGCCTTGGCTCTGCGCAGCTTGGTTATCTGGACCGAGAAATCGGTGTCGTCCAGCAGCCAGTTCTGGACCTCTATGATTTTCAGGCCATGTTTCTTCGCCGCAGGCACGAAGCCCGACTCGTAGGTGCCCCGTGAGTGTGAGAAATTCTTCTCGTAGCCCGCGGCTATCGTCTTTACCCCGTAATACTTTTTCATCTTCCCGAACACGTCATCATACATGAGCTTCTCGTTGCCGGTGTTGCGGAAAGCCCACGGAGTCAGCCGCTCCAGTCCGAACTTGGTGGCTATATCGGTGAAGATGGTCACCCGGAGGCCGATGTCGTTGGCGTCGCCCAGCTTCTTCTGGAACAGCCCGTATACCGGCTCCGCCACGCTGGAGCATGAAGGCCCTACCATCACCAGTACCTTGTCCTCATTGGCCATTTTGCGGGTGACGTTGATGCCCTGTTCGGGGTTGCAGGCGGAGTCATAGTTCCTCTTGTCCAGCTTCACCATCTTGCCGCCAATCTTCACTCCCCCCATGGCGTTAATCTCTTTGACGGCGAAATCTGAAATGAAGATAGCCTCCATACCTGCTTCCGCAAAGGGCCCGCTCAACACTTCCATCTGCCCTATCCTGATGGTGCCTTCATCCTGGAATCCCCAGGATATCCCGCTGCCGATGAACAGGGCGGCTACAAGGCTCAAGCAAAAGATTATGCTTTTTTTCGTCATTGTGTGTTTCCCCTTTACAAGCATAAGGTTTTTGTTGCGATGTGAATACCCCCGGCGACAGCCTGCTTCCGAAATGAAACCATTAACCCCTCAGGGATGGAAGAAGGTGAGGTGAATAGAGCGACGAACGGGAAGACAACACGAATAGGGATCGCTCTGGAAAAGGCTACGGAAACGACTTCTTCCGGGGGTTCGGCTGACGCCGGGGCAATAACCGGATTCTTATCGAGGTGGTCTGAAGGGAAGGATGAGGTAGCCCCGCTGGAGCTTATTCCCCTCCTTCAGCGCCGGGTAGAAGAAGACGGGAGAACTGAAGAGAAAAATAAACAGTATGGAAATCACCACCATGCAGCAATGGAAGGATGTTATCTGATGGTGTTTGATGTCGTTAAGCTGGGAAAAGCCGCATGGACTGCCGGGGTGGCCGCAATGCATCAAACCCCCTCCTACAATCAGGAAGAGAATAATCCACGGCAGTAGACTCCCTTTCCTGTTGCGCCCTTTAGTCACTTCATTCCCCTTGTTGAGGTCGAGGGGGTGGGCAAAATCGTTTGCTGCGGAACCGGTGAGTACGACTGGCACGCAGCACACACTTTTTTTCTCGCCTAGCCGCGGAAATTAATGTCAACCCGCAGCGAAAGTGCTAATCACTATAAAAATTCAGTTGACCGCAGGAAGCACCCTCTGATATATCAGCGGGGGACGGAAGCCAGGCATCAGACGTGAGGAGCAACCGGTAAAAACTTTTCGCCATTTATGGGGAGGAGACGTTCATGGATTTCGTAGAAGTGGTGAAGGCAAGGATGAGCGTCCGGGCTTATAAGCCGGACCCCGTGCCCAGGGAGGTGCTGGAAAGGGTTATCGATACAGCGCTCTGGTCTCCCTCGGGCTCCAACACCCAGCCCTGGGAGCTTGCGGTAGTGACCGGGGACAAAAAAGAAGAGCTGGATTCCATTCTGGTGGATTGCATCCGCAAGGGGGTGAAGCCCGACCCCGATGTGCCCATCCCCCAGGACATCCCGGAGAAGATGCTGGCCAGGCGGAACGAGGTGCACGCCAAGCTGGGCGAATATCTCGCCCCCCCGGAGCCGGGCACTTCCTACCCCCTGGAGATGTTCCGCTTCTTCGATGCCCCGGTGGCCGTCATGGTGTGGGTGGAGAGGAGCATGGGGGATTATTCCACCTTCGATGCCGGCCTCTTCGTGCAGACACTCATGCTCTCGGCGGTAAACGAGGGGTTGGGCACCTGCGCCGAGCGGTCGGTGATACTCTTCTCCAACCAGATAAGGGAGTTCCTGGAGCTGCCCGAATCGAAGAAATTATTACTGGGCCTGGCCCTGGGTTATCCCGACCCTGATGCGCCCATTAACAGCGCCAGAACGGACCGGGGCACCGTAGACGAGTTCACCGCCTGGTTGGGCTTATGATTTAGACGTCCACCCAGCGGACGAATTCGTCAAATTCCCCCCGGTCGGAGCGGAACTTGTTGGAGGCATCCTTGCTGTCCGGGTAGCCGATGGCGACGCCCAACACGATGTCCTTACTCTTGGGAATGCCCACTTTTTCACGAACCACGTCCGGGTAGCGTGAGGATGAAGCCAGGAAACAGGTGCCCAGACCCTCGGCGGTGGCCAGCAGGGCGATGGTCTGGACGATTATACCCACGTCCAGCATTGAATAGACGCCCAGTTCCTGGTCCAGGTATATGTAGATTATGTTGGGGGCCCCGAAGAACCTGTAGTTGCGGCTGTAATGTTCCTTGCGGCGCTCCTTATCCTCCCGGGGAATGGACATGGCCTCGAACATCTTCTTCCCCAGGCCGCGGATGCGCTCATTGTTCAGGTCGGGCCACTTTTCCGGCATGGGGCGGTCGGGGTTGCCGGGGACTTCCGTCTGGCCCAGCTCAAACAGTTCCTCCGCCAGGGCCTGCAGCGTTTCCCCGCCCACGATGGCGAACTCCCAGGGCTGCGAGTTCGCCCAGGACGGTGCCCGGAGGGCTGTTTCAAATATCTTCTTGAGCAGAGATTTGGGGACGGACTTTTCCTTGAAGGCGCGGATGCTCTGTCTCTCTGTTACGGCTTTGTAGACGTCCATGATGTCTCCTTGAAATAATGGTAATACTTTGACTTCCGATTTCGAACGGGTGCTATAATAGCAACGGACTCTCAGGGTGGCAAACTCTTTTTAGCTGCAAAACAGAGGCGGCTGATGATCAGCATTACGGGAGAGAAATTATGGTGGAATTCACGCAAGAACAGGAGATGATAAGGCAGACGGTGCGCAGGATATGCCGGGAAAAACTGGCGCCGAAGGTAGCGGAAGTTG
This sequence comes from Nitrospinota bacterium, assembly GCA_030620925.1. Classification (GTDB taxonomy): domain Bacteria; phylum JAUXIQ01; class JAUXIQ01; order JAUXIQ01; family JAUXIQ01; genus JAUXIQ01. The sequence continues at coordinate 1,822 of JAUXIQ010000165.1, read as the reverse complement.
ACCAGACGTGTGAATACCCCTGGGATATCCTCGAGGAATTTGCCAAGGCGGACCTCACCCGAATGTTCTTCCCGGAGAAGTACGGCGGTCTGGGGAAGGACCTCATCACCAACACCATGGTGGTGGAGGAAATAGCCAGCTTCAACACCGCCACCGCGCACTCCTTCGGCGGTGTCGCCAACAGCCGCCATCCCGTCCTGATTGCGGGCACCGAGGAACAGAAGAGCAAGTACATCCCCATGCTCATCAAAGAAAAGGGGGTTGTCTGCCTCTCCATCACCGAACCCAACGCGGGATCGGACGTGGCGGGCATGGAAACAAGAGCGGTCAAAGACGGGGACGATTACGTGATCAACGGCAGCAAATGTTTCGCCACCAACGGCTCGGTGGCGATGCTCTACTTCATCTTCGCCGTGACCCGACCGGGGGAAGGGGCGCGGGGAATCTCCTGCTTCCTTGTAGAGAAGGGAACGCCGGGCCTGACTCCAGGCCGCATTGAGGACAAGGTGGGCCTGCGGGCCTCCAACGTGTCGGAATTGAGCCTTGAGGATGTGCGGGTCCCCGCAGAGAACATGATCGGAGAGGAAGGTAAAGGGTTCAGGATATGTATGACGACGCTGGATAAGGCCCGCCTCGACGCGGCGGCCATGGGCGTGGGCCTGGCCCGGGGGGCTCTGGACTACGCCATGGAGTACGCCAGGTCGAGGGTTCAGTTCAAACAGCCCGTGGCCGATTTCCAGGGGATGCAGTTTCTATTTGCGGACATGGCCACGCGCCTCGAAGCCGCTCGCTCCCTCACCTATGAAACCGCCCGACGAATGGAGACCGACGACGCTGAGGCGCCTAAGTTCTGCGCCATGGCCAAGCTGTTCTCCTCGGATATGGCCATGAGCGTTACCGTGGACGCCGTGCAGGCCCTGGGGGGTTACGGGGTGATGAGGGACCATCCGGTGGAACGCATGATGCGGGACGCCAAGATATTGCAGATATTCGACGGCACCAATCAGATACAGAAAGTGGTGATATCGAGAGCTTTACTTAAATGAGCTTCTCAGGGGAACCTTAATTTAAGAAAGGTAATGCCTAACGAGTTGGTACAGTTCCACCCTACATACCCACTCATTCATGGGTGGGTATTTGATGACCCTGCCTTCAGGCGGGGCTCGAACGCCGTCACTTGTGGCGGGGTGATTCTCCCCCGGACAATCCCGCGGAAGGCGGAACTGCCTGAAAGATTCCCCCCCACGTTTTTTATTCTTCCTTCTTCTCGCTTTCCGAACTCTCTTGCGCTGAGGACCTCAGCAGCATCTGCTTTCACGGTCAGTAGTTCATTACGCCTGTCGCCAGAAAGAATACCCCCAAGCCCAGGGATACCCACTGAGCTGCGCCCCCCAGTGGAGTGAAGAGTAGAATTGCCACTATGCCTGCGGAGATGCGAATGATCCGTTCCGTCCTGCCAACGTTTGTTACCAGCGCCAATTGCGTTCCTCCTATAGGTTAAGGATTCGTTTGGCGTTCTCGCTCAATATGAGCCGCTTCTCATCATCCGTCAAGGGGAGGGCCATGATGCGCCGGGCGTCGCGTATGGGGTCGTACCACGGGTAGTCGGAGCCGAACATTATCCTCTCCACCCCGATTTTGTTTATGATTTCCATCGCCTCGTCGTCCCCTTTGGTATCGCCGGCCTCGGCGCCGGAAATGCAGGCGGAGAGATCGAAGTATACGTTGGGGTACCCGGCGGCCAACTCCGCCGCTTCGTCTTCGTATCCGCGGCCTAAATGGGCCAATAAGACCGTGAGCTCTTTGAATTGGTCGAGCACCT
>JAUXIQ010000091.1 GCA_030620925.1 Nitrospinota bacterium | reverse complement strand
CGGAGGCGTCGAGCCTGGTCTCCACTTCGCTGGCCCTTAACAGCTCGTATGCTTCCAGCGGCTCTTCTTTTCCTTTGACCTCAACCGCCCCCTTGTCCTCAAATTCAAAGAAATCCCGGACTATCCTGTGCGTGCTCTGAGATAAAAGGACGCTTCCCGGCCCGGCCATGCTCTCCATTCGTGACGCGGTGTTGGTGGTATCCCCCACGGCTGTATAGTCCATCCTCAAATCGTCGCCGATGGAGCCGACTATAACCGGCCCGGAGTTAAGACCTATGCGCATCCTGAACTCCGCCTCGTGCTCCGCCTTTATCTTCTCGCCGTACTCCTCCATCGTTCTCTGAATGGTCAGCGCCGCATGACAGGCCCGTTGGGCGTGGTCCTCGTGAGCCAGCGGAGCGCCGAAAAGGGCCATGATCCCGTCGCCGGTGAACTGGTTGACGGTCCCCTCGTACTTGTGGATTTCGTCCATCAGGATTTTGAAGCAGCCGTCCATTATCTGATGGACCTCTTCGGGGTCCAGCTTCTCCGAAAGGGAAGTGAAATCGGCGACGTCGGCGAAGAGTACCGTCACCAGCTTCCGCTCTCCTTCGATGGAGCTTCGGGTGGTGAGTATCTTGTCGGCCAGGAATTTTGGGGTGTAGGATTCTGGGCGGTCGTAATCGACCGGAGTGGTTTCCGCGGGCTTAGCTAAATTATGCCCACATTCCTCACAAAACTTGCTGTCAGGGGAAATCTCGCTTCCGCATGATGAACAAGCTAACTTCAATTTAGTTCCGCATTCTTTGCAGAACTTGGCTCCTTCTCTATAATCTGAATGGCATTGTGGGCATTTCATCTATGACGACCCTCCAGAACTGGTGCGGATGCACTCTATTCTGTCTTGGGAGTTAATCGCAGATGAATTCTACGACTACCATAGCAAAATCTGGTTATGATGTTAACAAGATTATTTTAGGGGAAGGATCAAGGGAGGTATCCTTTTTTTGGCTCATCAGGGGCAGGCACAAGATATGGTATATCACTGGCTCAGGCAAAAAGTTTCAATATCTTGCCAAGGCAGCAACCAGTATGAATGCCTTTCCCACTAAAGGTTTCCATCTGCTATCATAATTTTCCATAGGCCCGCATATCCCGCCATGTGCTTTCCCGCGGGTAACCAAGGAGGATTTGCAGGGCAAAAATGTTCTTTTCATCATGTGGCTCGATATAGTATTCCTCTGCATAGACATTAACCGGTTGATCAACATGTGAGTTTGTGATGAGCAGGAAAATAACGGGCGGTGCGGAAGAGTTGAACCCGGTCCGAAAGAACCAGGGAGCGGCAAGATACCGACAAGCCGCGGCGGTTTATATTGGGGTTGGCGTTCCGGTCATAATTATCACCCTGTTCACACCTGGGCTTACGTCACCAAGCCGATACTCTGAGGTAGCGCGACTTTTCTTCGCCGTGCCATTCTTTCTCCTTTTCGGATTTCTCATCTACAAAGGGGATCAGGTCTTTGCGGCACTTGCCCGCCGGCTTGGAACTCCTCATGAGCGGTCTGAAAGAATTGGCGCTTGGGTACAAGAGAAGCTGGCGATGCTGCTGACCTTGTCTGCGTTGGGGCGGACCTTCGTGTTCGCATCAAATACGGTAGGTTGGCAGCCCGAGATCCATTACACTCCACCGGCTTTCCATCTTCACCCTATCGATCCATTGCCTTTGATGACGGTCAACGCTGGTCTCATGACCATTATAGTTGTTGTACTGGCGCGAGCTTCCTGGGTGCCATTCGTGCGGCGTCGATTGAACACACGCCGACTTGGCTAAACAGGTCCCACTCGGGGTTAATGCTTTGTCGATGGGATACTACCAGGTCGCAGCTTGCGTATAACGTAACCTGTCGTGAGTCTCAATCGAAAGGAGAATATTTGAGCCATCGATCCGGTTTAAAGCGTCAGGTAGAGTGAACTGCGTCTCACTGGGCCTGCTCTTCGGGTTTCTCGGCGCTTTTGCTATAGTTCATTGTTTCAGGGGCAACGGCCCCGCCGGAGACTATGAACGTCATGGCCTCTTCGACCGTCCAGTTGGTGGAGGTTACCCTGTCCAGGGGCACGATTTCCAGGTAACCAGAGGTGGGGTTGGGCGTGGTAGGGACGTATACGGCTGCCAGCTCTTCCCCGGTGTCCTCGTCAACAAGTGTGCGGGTTACGAAGCCCACCGCCTTCATCTCGGGTGAGGGGAAGTCGATGAGAACCACACGCTGAACGCCCTCCGGTTTATGCTCGAGCGAAGTAAGAAGCTGTTTAACCGAGCCGTAGATAGTGCTCACCAGGGGTATCCGATCCATGATGCTGTCGAAAAGCCTGAGGAGCCGCTTCCCCACCACCCGTGTGGTGACCCAACCTAGCAGATACAGAGCCAGGAAAATGATAACAGCAGCGATTATGGACTGAAAATAGGGGTTGGACAGCCAGTCGGCGAGTGCCGGTACGTATGGCCGCACGGCATCGGAGATCAGAATTACTATGGGGCCACCGGCGCCCTTCAACAGGCCGAGCAGGAACTTTATCACCAACCAGGTGATCCAGATGGGGATGACAGTGAATAATCCGGCCAGGAGGTACCTCCTGATAGATGAGGCCCTTCTGCTCCCTTTCTTGTCCGGCATCCGTATATCCCGTTTCTAAGTTCGGTTGAGGATAAAAGATAACAAAACCCAGACTGATAATTACTGCCCCATTACCTGCTCCGGTTTAAACACTTTACTGACCATGAAAAACCATTTAACAGTAACTATGCGCTTATGTCAAGATAGGAGAAATCTACAATTCATTTACCCCTAAAATACTTTAAGTTTTTGTGACTAATCCTTTTTCGCTCCAACCTTCCTTAAGAAATCTTTTAGCTACCCCCCCAACATCTTAACCCTCCTCAGTTCATTCCTATACTCTCTCTGGAACTGTCTTAAGTCTCGCTTCAGTATAGCAATATCGCGGAAGTAGGTAACCTTCTCAGAACGCATTTCTTTGCCCATATTGGCTATTTCTTTTTCAAGAGATACTCTACGGTTATCAATATTGCGATTGGCTCCCTTTTGTCCACACCTCGCTGAACTTCAACACAAAGCATGGCAGACACAAGATCTTGTGGTAGGTTAGATCGGATTATAAGTTTCGATATCTTGCCACTATTGAGGGTTTTCAAACCAACAATAAAATCTGGATATCGAAACCTTCCCGGTTGTAAAAAAGAGACCGTCATCACTGATAACCTTCACCGACAACGCAAAGGGCAGGGCACACCACCTTGCCCTTTGTTTTTTCTTTAGTCTGTGAGGGACTAGACCTCGGCTGACGAATCTCAAGCGCATTTCTACGAATCAACCTATGGCTTCTCCGGAACGTATTCCACCCGGTCTTGTGTTATGTGACGCCACCTTGTTTCCTGCCCTGATTCTTCCAGATAATGCGCTCCCATACTTACGGTTCGGGGAGTGATTATAAATATGCGAGCCGATTGCCATGAAAATCCTAGATCCAGAATTATGGCTCCACCCACTCCATCAAGGTTCATCGGAATAGGATGTCCAACTGCCTTTCCTAATTCTTCTTCTATTAACTTCGCGAACCGACAATAAATATTAAATATGCCTTCCTCACGAGCTATTTTTAATAATACCGGCGCACGCGGGTCCTCTTTGTGAAGAGGAATGCCGAAACCGGCCACCCGTTGTCCTGTTCTGAGAGCTTCTTCGACTATCTTTTTCGCCTCGTCTCTAAGACTCTCATCACTAATACCTGTTTGTTTATTATTCAGCATTTCAACGTGTGCCACCAACATTTTTGCAAACTGCTCTCCCGCACCTCCCGTCCAGTCACCAAAAACAAGAACCCCCGCCGCAACCGCCGCCTGAATCGGTGACCCGTATGAAGCCAGACACCGGCTCATCATCGCAGGCGGTGCAATCCCATGCTCCATCGATGCCACCAGCAAGGCATCCAGAACCTTCGCTTGTCCCTCCGAAGGTAATTCGCCCTTGATGAGAAGAAACATCATCTCTGTAAACGTCACCTTACCCACCAGGTCGCTTAGTTTGTGCCCGCGAATGATAACTTCTTCTTCATCTTCACTGCTTACTACTTCAGAAATGGCTGTCTCCCATTTGGACATATCCCTGGCGCCCATAATCAACACCTCTCCTCAACCGAATATCAAACCATTAATCCTGTTAAATGGAAAGTCCTTCATCGCCATGTCCCAGGCCTGAGCCCGCGGCGATTATCTGTCTTTTTGCAGGATAATTACCGAGCAGGCCGATTCTTCGAGACCGATTATCCCGCCGCCGTTCTCCTGAAGTGCCAGTTCTGCGTTCTTGATCTGTCGGTGTCCGGCAGCGGCCACCTCCACGGGATCAGCGGCTGCTCTCGACCTGGGAAGGGCCTTTTTTGAACGCGTTTTGTATGTAGGTTATCACTTCGCCGGCGCTGGTGCCGCTCTTGAAACATTTTATAACGCCCGCTTCTTCCAGGACGGGTATTTCTCTATCCAGGACGGAACCACCAATTATGACCGGTATGTCCGCGGCGTCGCTCTCCTTGAGCAGTTTGCAGAATTTAGGGATGAGCACCCGCTCACCCCCGGCCAGGGAGCTGATACCGATGAGGTCTACGTCCTCCTCGATGGCGGTATTGACTATCTGCTCCCAGGTCTGCCGCAGACCGGCGTAGATGACCTCCATGCCGGCGTCCCTGAGAGCCCTGGCCAGGATCATTATTCCCCGGTCGTGGGTGTCTATTGGCGGTTTGGCCAACAGAATGCGAATCGTATCACTTTGTCCCACGAGAATTTCCCCCTATGCGATCAGAAGGTGGCGGGTTTGGTGTAGGTTCCGAAGACTTCCCGCAGCGCTTCTATAATTTCACCGGTGGTGGTCATAGCTTTTACCGCCTCCATGGTATAGGGTACGAGGTTTTCATCTCCCCCGGCGGCCCCTTTAAGTTTCTCCAGTGACTGGCGTAGCTGGTCTTTATCCCGATCTTCTTTTATGCGGCGCAACTTTTCAAGGTGTTTTCTGCCCGCTTCCTGATCTGCCTCGAAGACTTCAACCGGGTAATCCTGCTCGACCTTGAAATCGTTAACGCCGACTATTATCCTTTCTTTGCGTTCCACGGCCATCTGATGTGCGTAGGCCGACCTGGCGATTTCCTGCTGGAAAAAACCGTTCTCCACAGCCGTCTCGGCACCCCCCATATCGTCCACCTTCTTTATAAAATCGCTCACCTCTTCTTCTATCTGATTGGTGAGCGACTCCACATAGTAAGACCCCGCCAGCGGGTCCACCACCTTTGCGGCCCCGCTCTCGTGCGCGATTATCTGCTGGGTGCGGATGGCAAGGCGCGCCGCACGCTCCGTGGGGATAGCTAAGGGCTCGTCGAAACCATCGGTGTGCAGCGAGTTGACTCCGCCCAGCACCGCCGCCAGGGCCTGAATGGTCACTCGCATGATGTTATTCTCCGGCTGGGGGGCCATCAACGCCGAACCGGAAGTCTGAGCATGTACCCTCAGCATCCATGACCGTGGATTTTTTGCTCCGAAACGCTCTTTCATTATTCTGGCCCACACCCGCCGTGCGGCGCGGAATTTTGCCGCCTCCTCGAAGAGGTCCATGTAGACACCGAAGTTCCACGAAAATCGGGGTGCGAACGTGTCCACGTCCATACCGGCGTCGATGCAGGCCTGGACGTATGAGATGGCGTTGCAGAAGGATATTGCCACTTCCTGAACAGCCGTTGCCCCCGCCTCGCGCTGGTGTTGGGGGCTGATGCTGATGGGATTGAACTGTGGCAGGTTCTCGCAGGAGTACTTTATTATATCCACCATCAGGCGCATGGCATGCTTCACGGGGAACTCGTAGTAGTGGTTGGAGATGAACATGGAGAGGGTGTCGTTCTGGAGCGTCCCCCGCAGGAGATTGAAGGGCGTGCCGTGCTCCTCGGCGACCACCAGAAATTTCGCCAGGTCTATCACCGCCGTGGGCTGGCCGCCGGGGAAATTGACGCTGACCTGCTCCAGGTCGAAGCCCTCCATAGTATCCCTGGTGTCCTGCAGGGTGTCCCGTGCCACCGTGGTGCCCTGGCCCAGAAGCCCTTCCATAAGGGGGTCGTCCGAATCGTAGACCCCGCCGAAACAGCTTCCGGAGCTTATGGCAACAGAAATTACACCCTGGTCGAGGAACTCCTGCTGCCGGGCTTTGGTCTCTTCGATGCTGTTGAAACCCACCAGTTGGCGCATGGTCCACAGTCGGCCCCGGTACATGGTGGCCTGGATGCCGCGGGTGTAGGGGTATTCACCGGGGAAACCTATGTCTTCGGTGTAATTGATTCCCTCCACGTCTTCGGGGGTGTATATCTGCTTGATGGGTATGCCGGAGTAGGTGGTGAACTGTTCCTCTCTTTCCGGATACCTCTCCACCGCTTTCTTGAGCGTCTCCTGCTCCCACCGGGCACGTTCATTTTTTATCTCTTCATCTTGCATCTTTGTATCCCCCTGCGGTTTTTATTTTCCTCAACGGGTTTCAATTAAAATTGATTAATCCGATGGTTTAACCACACAGCTAGATATTAACCGAGTGAAGGGCAAGAAGGCAACCGATTATTGCGCCTGTAGATTTACTACCAGAACAGAGAACCGCCGCACAATACTTCGATCAAACGATACCGGACTTTTTGAGCTGTTTGACTACTTCGTCAAGGGGAAGAGCTTCGGGAAACCATGCGTGGCCGGTGAGGGCGTTTGTGAGGGCCTGATACATATCTTCGCATAGGTTCTTGAATTCGGGGTCCATCGATTCCGGCTCTGAGTTGAAATTTCCCTTACAGATTGTGATCCAGTTTTCAGGGTCTATCTTTTTAGCTTCCTGTGTATTCTTATACCAGTCCGCCCGGTGTATCTTATGATACTGGCGAAGGGGCTCTTTGCTGATCTGAACGCCTTCCTTGATTACGCGCAACTCGTCGGGGCCGATGGCGTCTGCCAACACCAATCCTCCCATACGGCCGAACTCGAACTTGCCGTCCCACACCTCGATGTCGGCGCGTGCAAACCTGTCTATCAGGTAAAGGCTAATCAGATATATCAGCGTATCCATTTCTGTATATTCATCACAAGTTAGACCGGAATAGTTAAAGGCATTCTCTAAGTATAAATGTCTGTCGCTCGGTTCGAGCTTTGTGAAATATTCCAGGATGGGGCGGGGCAGCCAGTCGCCTTCTTT
>JAUXIQ010000245.1 GCA_030620925.1 Nitrospinota bacterium | reverse complement strand
GGTTATGGTCTATAAACCTCATGATATCAGCGGCTTTCTCCGCGTATTTTTCCTGCGAGGTATGCTGATATGCCATGAGATAGACCCGAAGCAGCAAAGCGTTATCCTCCAGCATCTTTTCGAAATGAGGCACCTTCCACTCCCTGTCAGTCGAATATCGGAAAAAACCTCCCTCAACGGAATCGTACATACCGCTCCATCCCATTTTGTCGAGCGTCTGGATGGTCATGTCCAGCAGCGCCCCGTCACCTGAGCGTTCATGATGGCGCAGCATGAAACAGAGAGCGTGAGCATGTGGGAACTTGGGGGCTCGCCCGAACCCGCCGTATTCGGGATCGTAACTCCTGAACAGGCTCAAGACCGCGTAATCGACTACGGCTTCCTTGAGCAGATAACCGATATCCGAATCGGAAGGGAGAAGAAGCTCCTCGAGCTTCTTCTCCCGTTCAGGCGAGAAACTCAGTTCATCTCTATTCGACTCAAAATTCTCGAGGACGCGGGCAATGGCCGTCTTCATCTCGGCCGGAGGTATATATGTCGCGCCGGTGATGACATCACCTTCGGGGGTGAGAAAAGCGGTGGTGGGCCATCCGCCCATATTGTATCGGCTGTTGATGTCCGGCCTCCGATCGTTGTCAACTCTTACAGGGACGAAACATTCACTGATGCGCTCCACCACTTCCGGATCAGAATAGGTGGTGTTGTCCATCACGTGACACCAATGGCACCAGACGGCGGAGATGCCGAGCAGAATGGGCTTATCCTCCGCTTCAGCCCGGTTGAACGCCTCTTCACCCCATTCCATCCACTCTATCTCTTTGACCACGGTGCCGCTCCTTCTCACGGAAAGATATATACCCTGATTTTGATCTTCTCATCGAGCCTATTTTTAAAATTGGACATAAATAGTCCTACTTGCCTAAGATATATCCCCTCACTGCATTGTCAAAACTGCAGCGGTCGTTTGGCTCACCAAAAGCAACAAGGAATTTTCGCTTGCAGAGGGTCGGTGACAGTACATAAATTAAAGCATACAAACAATGTTTGATATATCAACAGTGTTTTTTATGGACTATATAACCCTATTTAGACTATGTTTATAAGAAAGTAAATCTTTGTTTCCTATCCTAACTATGGATTAGCGCAAAATTAAATTGGAAAAATGATAACGGATTTTTACTTTTTTGTTGACCTGATGAAATCATTCTTGTATATTCAGTAGCAATATCCTTTACACGCTTGCCGGAAAGAGAGGGGAAACGATTACAGCTGGAAGTACTACTTCTTTGTCGCCGCGGAGGGTATGCTTCATGAAAATTCGACGGGAGGAGGGCAACATCGTCGCCGCGCTGATGCTCAGCGTATCTCTTTTTCTACTCTCCAATTCCGCCGCCTGGGGAGGCGGTCGAGAAAAAGTCTTCTATTCGGGTAAAAACTACGTTTTCTCCGGGAACTGGACTCAGGAGGAGATCAACTTAATAACCAGGCTTCAGGACAAGGCCCGGGAGAAGCTGGAACAGTGCCTGGGTTATATTACACCTGAGGAACAGGAAACCGTGCTCGAAGCTTATCAAAGATCCATGATACTGCATATAAAGAACGACCAACTGGGAAAAAACATCGGGGCTGCGGTGGCAAGGTATTCCACCGATAACGCCGCCCCCCTGGCTGCGGAGTTTAACTCCTATTACGCCTTCAGCGCCATGCAGTTAAACCTCAAGGAGCTCTTACGACGGGGCGAGAAAGAAATCCTCAGAACCCTGCTGCATGAGATGGCACACAACGCCAGCCCCAATTTCACCCATCCCCGCTTTAACGACATATGGGATACATATGCCGGGCGGCTTAAACCGGGAAGAACGCGGAGTGAATATTACGAAACAGCCCCCGTCAGGATCGAAAACTGCATAAGGACGAACCACTTCGGTCATCCCAAGTATTAAAGGGCCCTGAACAGCCATTTCTACCAGGGAACCGGCTATCCATTACTTCTGTTTATCCACGATGAAAAGCTTGCCTTTGCCGGTGGCCACCGGCTGGCCCTCTTCGTTTTCGGCATGAAGCTCGACCAGGAGGAGTTTTTTGACCCTCTTCAGGAGACGAGCGTAGAAGGAGAGCTTTTCGCCCACCTTAGACTGCTTCAAGTACCTCACCTCAAGGCGTGCTGTAGCCGCATATACCCCATGGTCCATGGCCGTCTTGCCCAGAAGGTCATCGAAAATACAGCTTATCAATCCACCGTGCAGCGTGTCTTGCCAGCCGACGTGCTGTTTGCCCACGATGAAATCCACTTTGATGAGGCCGTCGCCCAGCCGATGGTGCTCGAGATGCAGCCCCGCCTCGTTTTTCTTACCGCAGCCGAAACAGTAGTCATCGTCGTGTATATCCATAAATCCCTCTCGGTGGTGATCCTTCCGGTGAGGTTCACAGAGTAAAAGTCCATCCAGGGGCGGTTAATAACCGGTGGAATCTAAAATTATCCGATTACTTGAGCCGTTTGTCAAGGACGCACCTCTATCGGGGGTTCTAAGTAGAAATTCTCCTCCGTCTGCCTGCTATCGAAATGGGGATAAGGTTTGACTACCGGCACAAACTCTGCTACAGATAAAACCAGACAACCGGACAAGAAAAGTATCGATTCTGTTTCCTACCACCAGTCCGCGAAGCACCCTTGCGAAGGGTCTCGTGAGACAAGGGTAAGGGAGAGGAGGTTCGACGTCGTGGGAGAATACAATAAACTCTTCGAGCCCATTCGCATAGGCAAACTCAAAGTCAAGAACAGGCTCGCCTTCGCACCGACGGGCATGGGGACCGCCGGCCCTGACGGAGAAATCACAGATCAATCCCTGTGCCACTACGTCGCCAGAGCCAGGGGAGGCGCCGGCTGGATAACCGTGGAGCACAGCCTGGCAACTTACAAACATATAAAAGGTCCCATAGGTTTCCACACCAATCTCAATTTCAGAGGCATGTGGGAGTTATCGCATGCAATTCACGCCTTCGATGCAGCCGCTATAGTGCAGCTCAGCATCGGTCTGGGTGCACAGTACTTCAAGGGCCGGAGAACCGACGTGGAGCTGGTGGCGCCCTCCCCCATCCCCTACAGGGTGCCGAAGGGCACCTCCTGCAGAGGTCTCGAGTTATGGGAAGATACCGAGGGCGAAGCGCCCAGAGAGCTGACCACCCGGGAGGTCGAAGAGCTGGAAGACGATTTCGTGCAGGCCGCACTCCGCATCGAGCGGGCGGGGTTCGACGGCATAGAGATACACGGCGCGCATGGCTACCTGCTGGGAGCGTTCATATCGCCCCTCTCCAACCAGCGCAGTGATAAATACGGAGGCTCATTCGAGAACAGGCTCAACCTCCTCCTTAACATATACAGGAAGACAAGGGCCGCCGTGGGGGAAGACTTCATTCTGGGTTTCAGGATAAGCGGAGACGAGCACATAGAAGGAGGCCTGACCATAGAGGATACCTGCCGCATAGCCTCCATCCTCGAAAAAGAGGGTATCGACTTCATACACCTCTCTTCGGGCCGCTACGAAGCGCTGAACTATCTTTTCCCCAACGATGAGGGTGTCATCCTTCCCGAGGCGCAGGCGGTCAAGCAGGCGGTGGAGGAGATTCCCGTCTTATGCCCCAACGTGCACAGCCCTTCCCTCGCCGAACACGCCGTCCTGGAAGGTATGGCAGACGTCATCTCACTATCCCGGGGACTGATCGCCGACCCCGAATGGCCCAACAAGACCAGGGAAGGCAGAGAGGAAGAAATCACCAAATGTATCCGCTGCAATAACTGCCTGAAGACTCTGTTCAGCGGTTTTTCGGTGCGCTGCGCGGTAAACCCGGAAGTGGGGCGGGAGCGATTCCTGCCCCAATACTACCCGCCGCCCCTCGGCTTCAAATAGACTCTCGAGAGACGGTCCTATTTTCCAGGTGCGTCTTCCAGACGCCAGCAGAGGGACAAAGGCTACCGGCCGGTCGCCCCTGCTAGTCGCGGTGTAGGGGCGTATTGCCATACGCCCAATAGGGCGGGTTTCAAACCCGCCCCTACGCAACGATAACGGTAGGGGTAGTCCCGCGTCCGACGGGATTGCCCTGCCCAGGGCGCGGCCCCTGGCACTGCGCATCTTGTCATTCTGAGCGAAGCGAAGAATCTCGCTTATCCATGCAAACCCTGCGTTTTGTCT
>JAUXIQ010000172.1 GCA_030620925.1 Nitrospinota bacterium | reverse complement strand
AGACGCCGCGACCCCAATCATTGAGGCCCAGATAGTTGAGGGTCGCCCCTTCACCTACAAATACTTCGACGGCGGGGAAACTGAGCGCTCGCGACTCAAAATCCGCTGAACGCCACTCCGCATAGACTGTAGCTTTGCTCCCCCTCTCAAGCACCACCAGCAAATGAGGGAAAAAGGCTTCTCTCTCACGCTCCATGAAGAACAGCGAATGAAGCGGCAGGGCCACCTCTTCCCCTTCGGGCACGTAGATGAGTGCGCCGTCGGTCCAGAGGGCGGCGTGCAGCGCGTCGAACCTGCTCCTCTCCGGCCGGAGGCACCGGGTCATGAAATATTCTTCCATCAGCGAGGGATGTTCCCTTAACGCCGAACCGAGGTTCGTGAATATGAGGCCCTCATTGTCTGCGCCCGCACCGTTTCCTACAACCCTGGCCTTGAAGTCTTTATGTATAAGTTCCCCGGCATACCGGAAATTGCCGTTTCGAGGTGCGAGGGTCTTTACCCGTTCCGCTTCCGCTTCGCTTAACCCGTCTCCAGTGTAATGACGGGGTTCATCATCCTTAAATTCAAATAAACCTACGTCCGTGCGCCGCCACGCTTCCTCGCCGCCGGAGGGAGAGGGCATATCCCGGTATAACCGCCAAGCGTTCATACGCTTTTCCCTCATCCAGCCCGGTTCGCCCCTCGCTTCGGATATTTCTTCAATCAGACTGCTCTCAACCATCTTGCCGAATTCTCCATTCAGAACTTTCCCCGGGGGAAACCCTTCTGTATAAGTGTTTCCCCCAGACCCCCTTCCCAAGACTTTTATGCATGCCATGCAAACCCCGCCACACGCGGGGTCGGGGGGAGTTTGACCCCGCGGAACGCGGGGTTTTTCCAAAAAGGCCCTCTCAAGCAAGCTTTACCCCACTGAGCCCTCCATCTGCAATTCTATGAGCCTGTTCATCTCCACTGCGTATTCCATGGGCAGCTCTTTCACCAGAGGCTCGATGAAACCGTTCACTATCATGATCGCCGCCTCCTGCTCGCTCAACCCCCGGCTCATGAGGTAGAACAACTGCTCCTCGCCGATTTTGCTCACCGTGGCTTCGTGGCCTATATTGACGTTCTCCTCGTCGATCTCCATGTAGGGGTAGGTGTCCGACCTCGATTCCCCGTCGAGGATCAGGGCGTCGCATCTCACCGTGGACTTGATGTTCCCGGCCCCCTTATAGACCTTCACCAGGCCGCGATAGGCGGTCCTTCCGCCGTCTTTGCTTATCGATTTTGAGGTTATGGTCGAGGAAGTCTCCGGCGCGCCGTGGATCACTTTTCCCCCTGCGTCCTGATACTGGTTCCTGCCCGCAAAAGCTATGGAGAGGATTTCCGCCCTGGCTTTGGGGCCCATGAGGTAAACGCTGGGGTATTTCATGGTGAGCTTACTTCCCAGGTTTCCGTCTATCCACTCCATGGTCGCCCCTTCGTAGGCCGCCGCCCGCTTGGTAACCAGGTTATAGACGTTGTTGGACCAGTTCTGTATGGTGGTATATCGGACACGGGCGCCCGGCCTGACTATAATCTCCACCACCGCGCTGTGCAGCGAATCGGCGTCGTAGATGGGAGCGGTGCAGCCTTCCACGTAGTGTACCTGGCTGTCTTCCTCGGCTATGATGAGCGTACGCTCGAACTGGCCCATGCGCTCAGCGTTTATCCTGAAGTAGGCCTGAAGCGGCATATCCACTTTCACCCCCGCCGGGATGTAAATGAAGCTGCCCCCGCTCCACACGGCGCTGTTCAGCGCCGCCATTTTGTTATCAGCAGGAGGTATCACCGTGCCGAAATACTCTTTGAACAGATCGGGATGTTTCCGAAGAGCCGAATCGGTATCCAGAAATATCACGCCCTTTTCCTCAAGCTCCTTTTTGAGGCTGTGGTAGACGACCTCTGATTCATACTGCGCCCCCACACCGGCCAGGAACTTGCGCTCTGCCTCGGGGATACCCAGGCGCTCGAAGGTCTTCTTTATGTCTTCAGGGACTTCGTCCCAGGTCTTCCCCTGCTTCTCGGCGGGTTTGATGTAGTAATAGATATCCTGGAAATCGAGCTGCGTCAGGTCGCCGCCCCAGGTGGGAAGCGGTTTCTTCTCAAAGATATCCAGGGATTTGAACCTCAACTTGCGCATCCAGTCGGGCTCCTGTTTCATCCATGAAATTTCTTCCACGGTCTTGCGGGAGAGACCCTTCTTTGCTTTATAAACATATTTTTCCGGGTCTCTGAACCCGTATTTGTACTCATCCAAACCTACGTCCAATTCTTTAACCGGCATCTGCGGAAACCCCCTCCCCTTCAAGCCATTCGTATCCTTGAGTTTCTAGTTTGCGTGCAAGCTCCGGTCCCCCTGAGGCCACGATGCGGCCATCGGCCATCACGTGCACGAAGTTCGGGTTAATATAGTTTAGAATGCGCTGGTAGTGGGTGATGATCAGCGTTCCCATCTCCCCATCCATGACCCTGTTTATACTCTCAGAGACAATTTTCAGCGCATCGATGTCAAGCCCGGAGTCCGCTTCGTCCAGGATGGCCAGGGCCGGTTTGACCATGGCCAACTGAAGCACCTCCATCCGCTTCTTCTCCCCTCCTGAGAACCCGTCGTTCAGGTAGCGCTTTGCGAAGGAGGGTTCTATCTTAAGCAGGTTCATGTTCTCCTTGAGCTCCTTGCGGAAGCGGGATACGGGGATGGACTTCTTCTCGCCCCCGTCACCGTTCACCGCATTTACCGCGGTCCGCAAAAAATTGGCCACGCTCACCCCGGGCACGGCCATGGGATACTGGAAGGCCAGGAAAAGCCCTTTGCGCGCCCGCTGATCGGGGGAAAGTTCCAGGAGGTTCTCCCCCCTGAAAAATATCCGCCCCTCATCCACAACGTATTTGGGATGGCCCATCAGGGCGTAGGCGAGAGTGCTCTTCCCGGAACCGTTTCTTCCCATGAGGGCGTGTACTTCTCCGGGGCCGATTTCCACGTTTATCCCTTTGAGAATCTGCTTCCCATCGATGCTCACGTATAAATCCTTAATTTCAAGAATAGGATTCATCTCTGTGGAACTCCTCTTTAAATCAATGCCGCCCGACGCTTCGGATGAGACCTCTTGCATCGGTTTTCGAAGGGCGCGTTCATATCATCACCTTACCCCGGTCAGCGTAAAATTTGAGGTCGGCTATTGTCGTCCGGCCAAGGGTCTCCCTCATCTCTTGATACACATGATCCATCAATCCTTTAACCAAACAGCTATCCACCAGCGGACAGAAAGGCTCAGCGCTCTGGCACTTCACCAGGGCCAACGACTTTTCCATGGATTCCACCACCTGTAGAACGGTTATCTGTGATGCGTCCCTGGCCAGTCTTATCCCGCCGTTAACCCCTTTCATGGAAGCGATTATTCCCGCACCGGCCAGCTTGTTGACGATGTTGGCCAGGAACCGCTCCGGTATGTCATACTCAGAGACAACGGCCCTGATACTGGTGATCTCACCCCGCTCAAGCGTCGCCAGATGGGCGGTCACAAAGAGAGCGTAGTCTGTAGCTCTGGTCAATTTCATGGGTCGCCCTCCATTCAAGGTAAATATCACCTTTTTAGTGATAATATGCGGCGCGACGGCGTCTGCGTCAATATGTATTTGATAATCATTACCATATGGCCAAGGCAAGCATAACCAGAGCGATCATCCCGCCGCACGCGCGATTATGTAGGGGCGGGTTTGTAACCCGCCCTATTGGGGCGTATGCAATACGCCCCTACTACCGCGCCAGTCCCGCTATAGCGGGGCGCCGAACCCCGTCACTTGTGGCGGGGTTATTACCCCCGGACGAGTCCGGGGGTTCGTGAAAATCATGATGCTCCCACCCATTAATGGGCGGGTATCCCATTCTTACCGTCAGGGGATATATTCATTAAGGACATGGGAAAGGAACAACATATCGTAACGGTGAAAAAGACCGTTCAGCTAACGCCGACGGTGAAGGGCATGGAGCTTGAACTGCCTGAAGGCGCGCAGCTCAGCTTCAAGTCGGGGCAGTACCTGGACATCGGGCTAACGGACCCTAAAAACAGAGAACTCGAAGGTGAGTGGAGCGGTTTTTCCATCACCTCATCGCCTCTGCAGAAGGAATACCTGGAAATAGCGGTTTCGAAGAGGGGACCCTTCACGCAGGAGCTGCACGAAACGGTAGTCGGCTCCACGCTGGAGATCAGGGGGCCGGAAGGGGACTTCGTTTACGAACCCTCTCAGGACGGGGAGCCGGTCTTCATAGCTGGCGGAATCGGGATAACGCCCATCATGAGCATGCTCAGATACCTGTGCGACCTGCAATTTCCTGCACCGGCGACGCTGATATACAGTTGCCGGTCTTTCGAGGACGTAATATTTTTCCCGGAACTGCTGGGCATGGACTCCCGCTGGGAGGGGTTCACCGCCCATTTCACACTGACCCGTTCCTCTCCCACCGACTGGGAGGGGGCGACCCGCAGGGTTGATCAGCCCATGCTGGAGGAAACCATCTCCGACCCGGCGGACAAATCCTACTACATCTGCGGGCCGCAGGAGATGATGCTCATGCTGACATACTGCCTCAGGGATATGGGGGTGAGCAAAGAGCAGATCGCCACCGAGCTATGGTGAGCCGTTTCGATAACTGACTTCACTTCTTACTGTCGTATCTCGCCTTGACCGTGGTGACAATTCCGCCCCGGTTGTTGAAGCGCCCTTCAAGCTCCGCCCAGCGCGGCTCCACGGCTTCCACGAAATCCTCCAGTATCTTATTGGTGACGTGCTCGTGGAAGATGCCCACGTCTCGATAGGCTTGCAGGTAGAGCTTCAAAGACTTCAGCTCTATGCACTTTTTATCCGGGCCGTAGCTCAATTTGAAGGTGGCGTAATCGGGCTGACCCGTCTTGGGGCAGATGCAGGTGAACTCGGTCAACTCGTGCTCCACCGCGTATTCTACATCCGAATACTTGTTCTCCCAGGCCTCCAGCCCGAAGGGTATTTCCAGGGACCTTATATGATCTTGCTTCCCCTCGTATTCGGAAACGTCGAATTCCTGTTCCACCATGGACACTCTCCTGGAAACGGATTTATTCTTCTTTTTTCGTTCTTACCCATGTTTCACCTTACCATTACAAAAATAACCTATGCCTAACGGT
>JAUXIQ010000238.1 GCA_030620925.1 Nitrospinota bacterium | reverse complement strand
CAGATGAGAAATCCCGGTATAGCCCGGCTTTTCGTTTCTGGACCCCACTTTTACCCATACCTGCACTGAAACCACCGGGCTGGCATGATCTTCCAGAACCAGGACTTTCAACCCGTTCTCCAGATAATATTCCTCCACATCAAGGTCTATCCTGAGATCATCCGAAGTTGCGGCATTGGAGCTGGAAAATGCGAGGCATCCCCCTGACAACAAAAGTATCAGGGCCACACCTAAAATATATCCTCTACGTATACAAGTGTTTACATTTATATGTTTAAAGGTAAATCTCATTATTTAGACTCCTTTCGCCTACTCTCTTTTCCTCCCAGGCGTTTCAATTCGCTGAGGATATCTCGCATGGAACCCCTCAAAGCGTCAATCCTTTTTACGAGATCATTTTCTTGCATGTTAATATAGTCCATATGAAATTTATCCCCAAGGTAAACCTGGCGCGCCCTTTCACTTCTTGCTATCTCATCAGGCAGACCGCTTTCCAGCACTCTGCCTTCGTATAGTATGTAGGCGCGGTCCGTTATTTCCAGTGTATCCCTGACGTTATGGTCCGTGATCAGTATCCCCATACCCCTGTCCTTTAATCTAAAGACGATCTTCTGCAGCTCAGCGATCATTATGGGGTCGATGCCCGTAAAAGGTTCGTCGAGCAGCAGAAAACTGGGAGAAACGGCCAACGCCCTGGCGATTTCCACCCTGCGGCTCTCCCCGCCCGATAAAGCATGCCCCTTGGTATCACTGATATGCGTAATATTGAACTCTTCCATGAGTTCGTCGGCCCTTCGTTTACTCTCTATATTGCTCAGCTTCATGTTCTCCAGCACGGAAAGTATATTCTCCCTCACGGTGAGTTTCCTGAAAAGAGTGGTCTCCTGAGGAAGGTAGCCTATACCCATGATGGCCCGCTGATACATCGGAAGGGCGGTAATATCGCGTCCGTTGATGTGCACGCTGCCCTCTTCCGGTTTGATCATTCCGATGATCATGTAGAAACTCGTGGTTTTTCCAGCGCCGTTGGGGCCCAGAAGACCCACTACCTCCCCTTCCTCAATACGCAGGCTCACACCATCCACCACCCTGCGGCCGCGGTATGCTTTAACCAGCTCGCGCGCTTCGATTGCCTGCAAGACGTCATACCTCAATAAGCACTATTAATAACAGGTCGATTATAATAAAGGAAACCGACTTGAAAAACCTCTTTAATATTTAGCACGGATTGATTTCCCATAGTGTTAATTACTAAGAAAATTTATACTACACCATCAGACGAAGACACAAGTGCATAAATGAGGCACCGATTTTAACTCCCCTGAGCAGTACTTCTCCCCGCGACCTTCTCATCGGCAGTTTTTCCCTGAAAACGTAGGACTGATGGCACTGAAGCGACAATATCAACTCTCGATCAGGGCATCTGGCTAGATTTTCCCGAATGTTTACAAACAAAAAACATTATACGTTCTATTAACGCATGATCTTTTTCAGTGTAAAGCCTAAAAAGTCTTATTCAATTAATAGTTCCATTTTATATTTTTAATGCCTTGAATTTATTTTACCCATATATTTTCACCGTATGCCCCACCCGTAACTATTACAGGATATAAGACGAAAATACGGGTGCAGGGGTTTACACTAACGATGTTACAGGTGCAAATACGAACTAAAGTATTTGCCGAATAAAGCGATTAAACATAAGACAAGGTGTAAGCTAGCCTAACCGAACTGACTCAAAAAGTAAGCAATAATCCATCTACGTAGAGAGGTAAATAATGGATATTTCAGAGCTGCTGATGTTTGCAATTAAATCTAGCGCGTCAGACGTCCATCTCAGCTCTGGCGAGCCCCCCCTGATCCGTGTGCATGGAACTATGCGTAAGGTTAAATCGCCCGTGCTGAGCAGAGATGACGTACATAAAATGCTCTATGAGATTATGAACGAGAAGCAGATCAAAACTTTCGAAGAAACCCATGAATTGGATTTCTCTATAGAGCTAGGCGAAATAGCCAGGTTCAGGGTCAACTGCTTCCTTCAACGCAGAGGCGAGGCGGCCGCTTTCCGGCAGATTCCCACTGAAGTGATGGATTTCGAACAGCTCGGCCTGCCCAAGGTGTTGAAAGATATATGCCAGGCCGAGAAGGGCCTGGTGCTGGTTACCGGCCCCACCGGCATCGGGAAATCCACCACCCTGGCGGCAATGGTAGATTCCATTAACGACGAGCGAAGTTCGCATATACTCACCATAGAGGACCCCATAGAGTTTGTCCATAGATCAAAGAATTGCCTGGTAAACCAGAGAGAGCTGGGGCCTCATACCCATTCATTCTCCAACGCCCTCAGGAGCGCCCTTCGAGAAGACCCTGACGTGATACTGGTGGGAGAAATGAGAGACCTGGAGACCATTTCTCTGGCCTTAACCGCGGCTGAGACGGGCCATCTCGTTTTCGCAACGCTACACACCAGCACCGCCCCCAAAACGGTGGACAGGATTATAGACGTGTTCCCCTCCGCCGAGCAGGCACAAGTCAGGACCATGTTCGCAGAAAGCATCCGGGCCGTCATCTGTCAGACGCTGTGCAAAAAGAAAGACGGCTCAGGGCGTGTGCCCGCCTTCGAGATAATGATAGGGATAGTAGCCGTGAGAAACCTGATCCGGGAGAACAAGATACACCAGATACCGTCAGTAATAGAGACCGGTCAAAAATGGGGAATGCAGACCATGGAGCAATCCCTGGAAGAGTTGATAAAAAGGGGGCTTATAACCAGGGAAGAGGCACTGATGAAGAGTCCGAAGCTACAACAGCAGTTCGCGGCAGACCGATAAAATTGTGACTACAGTATAATCCCACCCCTACTTAAGGAACGCATCATGGACATAAAAGAATTCTTAAAAGTAATGGTGGAAAACGAAGCCTCTGACGTCTATCTGACTGCGGGTACTCCCCCCATGTACCGCATCCAGGGTGTAACCAGGCCCGCAGGCAAAACCGTTCTGGACGGTGACGCCGTAAAGACTCTGGCCTACGATATAATGAGCGACAGGCAGAAGGAAGAATTCGCCCGCGAAATGGAGATGAATCTGGCGCTTGGATACCCCGAGCTGGGCCGATTTCGAGTGAACATATTCAAGCAACAGGGAGAGGTGGGTCTGGTCGTTCGTCTGATCAACCTAAGAATCATGAGCATAGAAGAGCTTGATCTCCCGAATATATTTAAAGATATCATCATGACAAAAGCAGGGCTCGTTCTGGTGGTGGGAGCTTCCGGAGTGGGAAAATCCACCTCGATGGCGGCGATGATAGATTATCGAAACGTAAATATGCCGGGGCATATTATCACCATTGAGGACCCTGTAGAGTTTGTCCATACACACAAGAAATCGGTGGTTACCCAAAGGGAAGTAGGCACCGATACTCACTCCTTCCATAACGCACTGAGAAACGCATTGCGGCAGGCGCCGGACGTCATTCTGATAGGTGAGATACGCGACCTGGAAACCATGGAGTCCGCCCTCCATTTCGCGGAAACAGGCCATCTATGTCTGGGCACACTGCACTCACACAACGCCAACCAGGCTCTGGAGCGTATATACAACTTCTTCCCCACCGAATTCCACCCCACCCTTTTCATGCAGCTATCTCTCAACCTGAGGGCGATTATTTCGCAGCGACTGATTAAAACGACTACCGGGGAAAGAGCGGCGGCTGTGGAAATTTTGCTCGACACGCCGAGGGTCAAAGACCTCATCCAGAAAGGAGAAATCGATACCCTGAAAGACACTATGTTTTCCGGGAATATGGAAGGGATGCAGACCTTCGACCAGGCAATCTACGACCTATATAAAGAAGGCAGGATTTCTTATGATGAAACAATCGCCAACGCAGACAGCCCCAACGACCTGCGCCTGAAAATCAAGATGGAAAAAACTGAAGAGGTCGAAGAAGCAGCTGAAAATAGAGGCTTCCAGCTAGAAGAATCCGCGGACAAGAAGAAAAAATCGTATACATGAAACTCTATTTCAGCGGGAATATAGACTCCGTATTCGACAGGCAGGCTAAAAATAGATTCCAATCCGGCATGTGCCGAACCGATCAATATAAAACGAAAAACCGCAGTAAGTGAATTTATCCTGTCGGCCTCTTTACTCTTTATCCTCGTCGGGGGTATCATCTTCTATTTCAAACTCGACATCATCCCCCTCATTTTGCAGTTTAATTTTCCCCGGTTCATCAGCAGGCTCATCATCCTCGGCATTTGGCT
>JAUXIQ010000141.1 GCA_030620925.1 Nitrospinota bacterium | reverse complement strand
GAGAGCCGCAGAGGTTCTGCGGTCGAGCGGGGGTCTTGCGGCTCTTTGGATTTCCCGCCCCCGAAGCTCAGTTCCAGGTATGCAGGGCGCGTTTTTCCATGTTCCTGAAACTGGTATTCCGTTTCCAAAAAATTTCGGAACGCCTTCTTCATTCTTTCCTGCAGATTGTTTCCTCTGATGGTCGTCAGGTGGCGCGCATAACTCTCTTTCATAACCGCTTCCAGCTCTTGCAGACCGGCCTGCACGAAAGTCTCGCCGTCGACGGTTGATGGAGTCGTCTTCTCCTGCACCGTCTTGAGGTAGATTCTCCTCAACGCCTCATGATAAATGTCTCCTTCTGCTGCGGAATCGATGAAGTATTCTTTCCTTGGCTGGAGCCCGAGAAGATACCGGCAGAAGTATCTGAATTTGCACTGACCGTAGGTATGAATTTCGGAAATGCTGTAGGGTTTTTCCCTTTGCGTAAGATAGTGCGTGCTGTCACCGCTTAAGGATAGGGTTTGTTCTGAGTTTGCTGCGATCAATGTTTCCCTTAACATTTCAGGGGTTCTGTCCAGCGCCAGGTTGTATAGCGAGCTTATTTTGTGCTGCCCGGCGCTGTCGTCCTGCGACAGCTCGTCGTTTAATCCGCGAACAACGAATTTAATGAGCTCATCTTCGCTCATAATTTCGTGAGGGGAGGGGAGGATTCGGGCGGTGTTCACCAGGGAAGTGCGCTCGGCCATGCTCCTGGGAGTGAACAGCTTGAGCAGGTCGTCCAAATAAAATGAAGCGAGCTTTTTCTTGCCCGATGAGTCCATGCCGGGATAGGTGAGCGTCATCCTCTCGGAAGCCCTGGTCAGGGCGATGTAAAAGAGGTATCTTTCCCTGTCTACCAGTGCCGTCCTGTCCCGGAGAAGCGTATTTCCGTTCCGGTTAAGGAGCTTCCTTTCACGGTCCTGAAATATGGGGTCTTCTCTGAAACCGGGCGGAAACAGGCCCTCCTGCAGACCGGCCACGAAGACCACTCTGAATTCCGGAACCCTCGACTCGAATATATTTGAAACCCATACACCTGCCTGCATTTCAGCGGGTATTTCCACGTTCAGGGTTTCGGCGCTGTCGGTTATGAATTCGAGCAGCTCGATCGGTCTCGCGGCTCCGTTTCCATCCATTTCGGTAAGGGCCTGGAACTGGCCCAGCAGACCGTGCAGTTTTACTATGGCCGCCGCTTCTATTCTCACTTCCGGCCCCTTGATATCGGGGCAGGTGGATTGGCCGTTAACGGGGCCAGCCGCCGCATCGACGAAAGCGTTTTCCAGCATATAGAGCTCACCGATAACCTCTGACAACGCCCCGACCAGGCTTCGGGAGGTCTGCGCGTTCCTTATTTTTTCTTCAAGGTGGACGAGCTCCCGGACGGCCCTGGCCTGTGCTGTATCTTGATTCCCTCTACTTTTGGAATTAGGGCCGAAAATATCGAGCCAGCGTTTCTTATCGTTTATGCCCAGGGCGATGGCGAGGTTTTCAATACGATCCACGACGCGGGCGGAGAAGGGGGATATGTCCTGCATATCCCTTGCTATACCCGCGTCCCTCATGAAGGATATTACCTTTTCCCTGGACCACTCTCCCGCAGCCAGCTCGAGGAGGGTCAGCACGGCCCTGAAGCTTGATACGTCCTTCAGGTCGATATTGCGGGACATCACCAGGGGTATGTCGAACCTTTTGAATACCTGCTTGAAGATGTCTTTGTAAGTGGAGTCGCTCCTGAGCAGGACGCCGAAATCCGGGTAATGGTAATCTTCTTCCATGACCATCCGTTTGATGGTGCGGGCGATCAGCTCCGCTTCCGCATCCTGCGGTCCGGCTTCGTATATGCTGAGGGATTCGTCCGCAGGGATGGGGGGCGCCTCGGGGTTGAAGATATGCTTCTCGATGTGTCTGAGCGAGGGGGCCTTGGCCCTCATATTTTCTTCAAGGTAAATCACCTCACCCTCTGAAAAGCCCGTGAGGAAGGCGTGCATATCTTCGAGCGCCCTGAAAACTTCCAGCCTTCCATTTTCGTGGCAGATGGTTACGATCGAGCGCGGCACATTATCTAAAAGCGTCGACAGCATGTCTTTCTGCCAGGGCGTGAGATAGAAGAAGCCGTCCATCAAGAGCAGCTTCTTTTGTTTTAAAATTTCCGGCTCGCTCCGGAGCAGCTCGATGGCCCGAAACCCCGCATCGGGCCATTCTTCGTATCCGTAGTCGCGCAGCAGGTGCTGGTAACGGTCGTAAATATCGCTGAGCTCCGCAGCCTTTTTCATGAGGGTCGCGGTATAAGCGCGCCCGCCTGATAGTTTTCGTGTCGCGTCCCGCAGTGAGCCGGGTGAGACGCAGTTGGTTTTAAGTTCGTCTACCACTTTCTTGAGGAGCCTGAGCATGCCGCCCTGTGCGGCGTTTCGATAATAGGACAGGTCGCAATCCTCCACGGCTTTGCGGAAGAGATGCAGGGCGAGGTTTTCGGGGGCTATGGAGGGAGGCGATGAAAGGCCCTGATAAAGAATTTCCCGGATGAGCCCCTGGAAAGTCATCAGTGAGGGTTCTATATAGGCTTCCAGGTTTTCCCGGAGGAACTCTCTGACGGTCTGCACCTGATGGTTATTATAGAGGAGGAAAAGCACTTCGTGCGCTCTGCCCCCGGAGACTTCCTCCAGGAGCAGGTCCATGCACCTTTGTGTTTTACCGGTTCCCGCGCCGCCTGAGATTATTTGCAGTGTCATTGATTATTATTGAGAATGCTTTTTTGTAAAAACGCCCCCTCAAACTCCCCCTAAAAACTTTTTGGTAAGTTAAGGCTTTAATGCGTCAGTCAGCTATTGGCTGCTTCCTCAATTTTTCGATTCACATCCTTTATCCCGCAATCCCGCTTATCACGGGATTGCGGTGTTTGAGCCCCGCCTGGCGGCGGTGCCAAACTCCCCTCCATCACGCCTTCGGCGTGATGGGTATGACGATTATTTAGACGTCAGGTCGTGGCCGCAGTTCGAGCATACGTTATTTTCTTTGTTGACTCTGAAATTGCACCGGGGGCATTTTCCGGGCTGGTGTTTGCCGGTCAATTTTCTGATTATTTCTATTAATGGAGATGTAAGAGGGGCCCAACTTTTCTCCCAATATTTAAAGAAGTCCTGGAATCCCATCGGCTGCCCCTTCAGAAAGGCTCTCTAGCCGCCTGCCGCTTCTTTCAGGCGATTCATGAAGTGGGTGTAGCGCTGCTGGACTTTATCGTTATTGATGGCGATATACATGGCTTTATATTGACCTACCAGGATCACCAGCTTCTTTGCGCGTGAAATGCCGGTGTAGAGCAGGTTGCGCTGGAGGAGGGGGAAATGCTGGGTGACCAGGGGCATTACAACCACCGGATACTCGCTGCCCTGCGATTTGTGCACGGACACCGCGTAGGCGAGCGCCAGCTCGTCGAGCTCGTCCGCTTCGTAATCCATCAGTTGTCCTTCGAAGTCGACCAGGAGCTTGTTATCTTCGGTATTCACCGCGGCGATTTTCCCCAGGTCCCCGTTGAAAATGTCTTTATCATAGTTGTTCTGGACCTGCATGACGCGGTCTCCGAGCCGGAATATTTTGTCTCCTCTGACAATTTGGGGGCCTCTGGGATTAAGCGTGTTCTGCAATTCGGAGTTCAGGTTCCAGGTGCCCACCACGCCCCTGTTCATGGGGCAGATGACCTGAACGTCGTGCCTGTTTTTCCAGCCGTGCTGGGTCGGCAAAATGCGGGTGCAGAGTTCTTTGATATGGCGAAGCACCTGCTCAGGCTCTTCCTTCCGGGCGAATATGAATTCGCTCTTGCCGCCGTCTTTCCTCTTGTATTCAGGTTTCTCGCCCTGGTTTATCCGGTGGGCGTTCAGCACGATGGCGCTCTCTTCTTCCTGCCTGAATATCTCTTTCAGCAATACCACCTTGAAAACCCCGGAGTTGATGACGTCCTTTAAAAAGCTGCCGGGCCCCACCGAGGGGAGCTGGTCTACGTCGCCCACCAGTATCAGGCGCGTCCCCGGCTGAACGGCGTTAATCAGGTGATGGAAAAGGGGGATATCCAGCATCGAGGTTTCGTCGATGATGACGGCGTCGGCCTGAAGGGGGTTGAATTCATCCCTCTGAAAACCTCCCCTGGCAGGGTTGAACTCCAGGAGGCGGTGAATGGTCTTGGCCGGGAGGCCGGCGGCTTCGGAGAGCCGTTTGGCGGCCCTGCCCGTCGGTGCGGCGAGTATGATTTTAATTTTGAGGAGCTGGTAGACGGTTACTATGGCTTTAATCAGGGTGGTCTTACCGGTGCCGGGACCGCCGGTGATTACCAGGACGCCCTGCCGCAGAGCTTCCTCCACGGCTTTTTTCTGATTATCCGTGTATTGGATATTACCTCTATCCTCCAGCTCGTTAAAGACGGTATTTATTTCCAACAGAGGGAGCTGTGAGTGCTCCTGTTTCAGGGTTTCGAGTTTTTTCGCCGAGTCGTTCTCCGACTGATAGTGAGCGGCCAGGTAGACCGATTCTTCCCCGTCAAAAGCGTTCTCTATATGTATTCGCTTGTCGGCGGCCAGCGAGAGGATGGCCTGTTCGGTGATATCTCCGTCAATTTCCAGCTTTTCCCGGGTCAGGTCCAACAGTTCCTGCCGGGGCAGATAAAGGTGGCCTTCGCCAGCGGCTTCGTCTAAAAGGTATACGATCCCCGCCATGGCCCGTTTGGGGGAATCGGCGGGTATGCCCATGCTGCGGGCCGCCTTGTCAGCGGTCTTGAACCCTATGCCCATTATATCGGCGGCCAGGCAGTAGGGGTCTTCTTTGACCCGGGAGATGGTGCTGCCGCCGTAGACCCTGTATATTTTCTCAGCGTAGGTGGCGCTGATGTCGTAACCCTGGAGGAATACCATCACCTCCCTGATATGTTTCTGCTGCTTCCAGGCGTTGGTTATCGATTCCGCCTTTTTGGGCCCCAGCCCCTCGATCTCTGTGAGTCTGCGGGGCTTGTTTTCGATGATATCGAGTGTATTCAGCCCGAATTTTTGAGTGAGGCGTTTGGCCATGACGGGGCCTATGCCTTTTATGAGGCCGGAGCCAAGGTAACGCTCCATCCCTTTAATGGTGGCCGGCACTTTGGTGATGAAGCTGTCCACGCGAAACTGCTGCCCGAACTTCTTGTGGTTTACCCAGGCGCCGGTGACGGAGAGGGTTTCCCCCACGCTCACACCGGCGAGGTTTCCAACCGCGGTGACCAGCTCACTATGCCCCTGGACCTTTAACCGGGCCACGGTGTAGTTGTTGTCCTCGTTGGAATATACGATCCTTTCCAGGACTCCTTCGAGCTGTTCGCTATTCTCGTCCATCAGCGGAGACTATTCCCCCTCACCTCTTTCGAGATTTTCTTCGAGCAGCCATACGCTTTCTTCATATTGCTCTTCCAGGACGTATATTTCCCTTTCCGCCAATCCATCCACAGTGAACGGATATTGAGGCACGGCCATGGATTTGATTTTACAGGTTATGCCCTGGCTCTCCAACAGACCTTTCACTATATGCGCTTCATGCTCGCTGTAGGCAGTAAAAACTTTTATCCAGTAGTCTTCCATTTTTTTACCCTCCGGCGCGCAGGAAAGCTATATGTAAAACCCCTTGGAGCTCTTCTATCTGCTTCTCATCGGTTCCGCCTGCCCGCACGATGAGGCGTGTCTGGGGCATTTTGAATCTACCGCCCAGGGGCCGTGGCTCTACTTCGATTACTTCAAATCTGCACCAGGCGGACCGCCCGGAAAATCTGACGGTCAACCCGGATGAGCCCTGGCCACCCTCATTATTGATTATATCCCATCCCTTCCTGGAAGCAGTGGCCCGGATGATATCCAGCACTTCTTTCATCCTGAAGCCCAGAACTTTATCCGACACCAGGCATTCATCATCGGCCATCTTTTACGGCGTCCATCAGGAAGTCGGGCGACACTTTCGCACCCG
>JAUXIQ010000316.1 GCA_030620925.1 Nitrospinota bacterium | reverse complement strand
GACCTCCAACACGGGCAGCCAGTATATTCAGGACCTGGGCGAGGGCGATTATCAGGAGATGGAGTCGCGGGTCATGGAATCTCTGAAGGCTCAATTCCGGCCGGAGTTCCTCAACAGGGTGGACGACACCATCATATTCCACCGCCTGAGCAGAGAAAACCTCCTCCACATATTGGATATTCAGGTGGAGCGCCTTAAAGGGCGGCTGGCGGAAAGCAAGATGGGTGTGAGCCTTACCGAGGCCGCAAAAGACCTGCTGATAGAGGCGGGATACGACCCCGTCTACGGGGCCAGGCCGCTCAAGAGGGCCATCCAGCGGCGCATACTCGACCCGCTGGCGGTCAAGCTGCTGGAAGGGGAGTTCGCAGAAGGCCAGGAGGTGGAAGTGGACGCGCATGACGGGGAGATGGTTTTCCGTCATGTCCCCGCTACCGCAGGCCGATAAAGGGGCGTTCAGCAATAAGATGCCGGATATTAAACAGGTGGTGAATGGCAGATGAGCGAGAGCTATTACGACATACTGGGTGTGCGCAGGGAAGCCGGCCAGAAGGAGATAAAAAAGGTCTATCGGAAGCTGGCCAGGAAATACCATCCCGACGTGAACCCTAACTCTAAGGACGCCGAGGAGAAGTTCAAACGCATATCCGAAGCCTACGCAATGCTTGGCGACCCGGAGAAGAGGAAGGAGTATGACCGCCTGGGTCACGAGGCTTTCCGCAACGGTTTCGATCCCGATCAGTGGTATACCTGGCGGGAAGAGCGGCATACATCCCCGGAACCGCCCTACCAGGACTTTTTTTTCGACTTGGGTGACATCCTGGGGGGGTTCAGCAGCGGGCCGGGGAAAGGCCCTGATGCCCGGGCATCGCTGGAAATAGGTTTTATAGAGGCGGTAAAGGGCACCAGGGTCAGGTTTTCCATCACCGACGAGGCACCCTGCGGCCGCTGTTCAGGCCGGGGTATGACCGACGGCGGCGCTCCATGCAGGGCCTGCGGGAGCAGGGGGAGTACGAAGCGGGCGGAGTCGGTGGAGGTGAGGATTCCGGCCGGTGCTGAGGACGGCTCGCGGCTCCGGGTTCCCGGGAAAGGGGGTCTCGGAGTTAACGGCGGCCCACCCGGGACCCTTTACATTGATTTGAAGGTAAAACCTCACACATTTTTCAAGCGGGAGGGTTATAATATTCATAGTGAGGTGCCGCTGTCCGTTGCCGAAGCGTCCCTGGGCGCCAGGATCAGCGTGGAGACGGTGGACGGCGCAACAGTCATGAGAATACCTCCCGGCACGCAGGGCGGGCAGGCGTTCCGGCTGAGGGGCAAAGGGGTTCAGAGGCGCGGCGGTGAGAGGAGGGGCGACCATTTAGTCAAGGTGCGCATAAAGATACCCGAAAAGCTAAGCCCCAGGGAAGAAGAGCTGATAAGAGAGCTGGACCTACTGATTAAAGGGGAAGAGAGCGCGGTGAAAACTGGCACCACCGGATAAACCCTTCAATTGATCCTGAACAGAGGCTTTCAGAGGGGGCGCTGAGTTAACAAGGCAAGTATGAGGGGGTTGAAATTGGCGAAGGAGGCGCGGAATGGCGGGTTGTTGAAGGCCGGTTTGGCCGGGTTGTTGAGGTTTATCTTCGAGGGGAGGGGGGATGATCCCCTGAGCCTCCTGAAAGATGATTTCCTGCGGGAGAAGGCCCTGGCCTCTCATCTCAGTGATCACGCCCGTAGCATGCCTTACGGTCACTATAGTGACAGGCTGATGGAACTGGCTGGAATGAGCGAGGAGGCATCTGAGCTACTGGCGAAGAAGATCAGGGCCATAGGCAGCGGACTGCCGGAGGTGTCTGAGCCGGAGCCTCTGGAAGGGACTCTGTGGGAGAAGCTGGCCGGAGACGTGGACCGGCTTAACAGCCTCTACTACCGCTATATGTCCCAGTCGGTCAACCGCGACGACGAAGAGCTGAAGGAGCTGTTGGAACGTCTTCACCGGGAAAAAAACGAGCAGAGCCTGGCCATCCAGCGTCTGGCCAGCGGGCTGCACGGATATTCTTTATAGTGGTGAATGCCGAATATAGTTGAAATATGGGTTTAAAAACACCAAATTTACTAATAAGCGGAATTTTTGCGGGTAAATAGAGGTCTATAACCAAAAGGGAGGTGAAGTTAGGTGCTGAAAGCAGAAGAGTTAAAGGAACGCGCAGTTGCCAGATATAACAAATTCACTAAAGAGTTCAGTGTAGAGCTTAGAAGGCAGAAAGCAGAGCGCCTGGAAGACGTCAAGGCCGCTCTAAAAGCTTCCAAAGAACGATTGCGGAAGACCACCGACGCTACCGAAGAGGAGCTTGAGATCATCGCCAAGGCGGTGGAAAAAGAGGCTCGGGAAACGCTGGGTAAAGCAAAAAAGGGCCTTCGGAAACTGGAAAATCAGGCCTGGACGCGACCCAGCCAGCGTATAATGAACGAGGCCAGGAGCCTGTTGCGGGGAGTGTCCGGAAAGGTGAAATCGACTGCCGGTGAAGTGGAGAACGGGCTGGAAAAAGGAATGGCCTACTTCTCGAAGGAGAAAGTGAAGAAGGGAAACTACGCCTGTAAACGCTGTGACAATGAAATTGTTATTCCTTCTTTAGCCGCTCTTCCCGAGTGCCCGGAATGCGGCGGGAACGTTTTTAAAAAAATGTGAGTTTACCCGCTTAAAGAATATAGATTGCTGCAGGGAAGGGGAGGAGTTTCCCGTACCGTCTCCCAGCGGAGCCTGACTTACTTGGGATACCCACCCGTTTCCATAACTTGTGAGGGGGCATTTTTCAAAATGCCCCCTCAAACTTTTGCGTTTGTCCTTTCAACCTTCGCGCCTGGAAGGCGCTCTTACAGCTTTTGGATTGAAAGTATTTCGTAAGGCCTTTGAGTAGGAGCGCCTTCCAGGCGCGAATTAAATTCTTTCAATTGTCATTCTGAACGGAGTCTCGCTTTGCGGGACGAAGAATGACAGGGATGGAGAATACCCGTGTGGCGTTCCGCGGGGTATGCTCCATTCAAAACTTTTGCGGTTGCTCTTTCAATTTCCGCGCCTGAAAGGCGCTGCTTCATTTATAGATGGTTCGCTGATGGATCAGGAAGCTCCGTCCTGCCCCAGCTTAAAGGCCGCTTGCATGGCTTCCTTGTTTTTTTCCACTTCTCCTCTGGCATAGGCGGAGGCTTGCAGGCAGCCCACGAGCTCCATCTGGCAGAATTTACACAAGTTCTTGAACACGTCTTCCGTGGGGCTGCATATTGAGGTGTCCTGGTCTCCGCAGACGGTAATCAGCCCTATCTTCTTACCCGTCATTTCCGGTAGATATTCTTTTTGACACTTCCAGTCCGCGTCGTAGAAGGCGCACCATCTGTCCAGGTAGGCTTTCATCTGCGCCGTCATGGAGTAAATATATATGGGGACCGCATGTAT
>JAUXIQ010000083.1 GCA_030620925.1 Nitrospinota bacterium | reverse complement strand
GGAGCAAATAGAGAGTGGACTTGAGGAGTTTATTCTTGAGAAGACGGAAGGGGTCCCCTTTTTCATCGAGGAGCTGATTAAATCGCTTAAAGAGCTGAATATCATAGAGAGCAGGAATGGCAGATACGGTATATCAAAAGATATCATTTCTGTTGCAGTACCAAGCACTATCCAGGACGTCATTATGGCTAGGGTGGACTCGATGCCCGAGGAAGCCAAGGAGGTTCTCCAGAAGGGGTCTGTAATTGGGAGAGAGTTCAGCTATGATCTGGTCAAGAAGGTGACGGGCCTATCGGAACGGGAACTATTATCACATCTCTCAGCTTTAAAAGACTCGGAGCTCCTCTATGAGAGAGGTATATTTCCTCAATCGATTTATATCTTCAAGCATGCCCTGACCCAGGAGGTAGTCTATGATTCTATATTGATACGGAGGAGGAAGGAGGTTCATGCAGAGATTGGAAAGACCATAGAAGAGCTCTACGCGAAGAGGTTGGAAGAGTTCTATGAAATGCTGGCCCATCACTACACTGAGGCGGGCCTGAATGAGCAGGCTATCGGTTACTGGCAACAGGCGAGTCAGCGCGCTATGCGGCGCTCGGCCAATGTGGAAGCTGTCAGCCATGTCACCAAAGGACTGGAGCTGCTCAAGACACTAACAGACACTCCCCAGCGTGCACAACAAGAACTTACGTTGCAAATCACCCACGGCTTAGTTGTGATGGCTACCAAGGGCTTTGCTGACCCGGAAGTGGAACTGGCCTACACCCGAGCGCGGGAGCTGTGCCAAAAGGTGGGGAAAAACCCTCAGCTCTTCAGAGTGCTGGCGGGGCTGTGGGGGTTTTATAATGTGCGGGCGGAGTTGCAGATGGCTCTTGAGCTGGGAGAACAGCTCCTCACGCTGGCCCAGCGGCAGCAAAAAACGGCTCTCCTCTCCGAGGCTCACTATGCGCTGGGGGTAACCTTTTTTTTACTTGGAAAGTTTGACTCTGCTCGAGAGCACCTGGAGCAAGGGATTACCCTCTATGATCCTCAGCGGTACCGCCCCGGATTGGACCTCGGGGTGGGCTGCCTATCCTATGCAGGCCGTGTCCTATGGTATCTTGGCCATCAGGACCAGGCCCGGGAGAGGAGCCACGAAGCGTTGACCTTGGCCAAGGAGCCTTCTCACCCCTTTAACCTGGCCCACGCCCTTATTCTTGCTGCTTTGGTCCATCAGCACCGCCAAGAGGAGCAACTAACTCAAGAGAATGCAGAGACAAGCATTGAGCTTTGCACAGAGCATGGGTATACGTTCTATTTGGTTGCGGGGAAACTCCTGCGGGGCTGGTCGCTGGCCAAACAGGGAAAGGGAGAGGAAGGGATTACGCAGTTACGCCAGGGTTTAGTTGCCCTCCGGGCTACTGGGGCAGAGATGGGGCGGCCAATTATGCTTTCCCTTCTGGCTGAAGCATATGGGGAAGCGGGGCAGTCAAAGGAAGGACTAACGGCGCTTTCAGAAGCGCTGGGCACAGTTGATAAAACTGGGGAGCGTTATATAGAGGCGGAGCTGCATCGCCTCAAGGGGGAGTTGTTGCTGGCTCAATACGAGGGGAATCAGGCAGAGGCGGAGGCATGTTTTAATAAGGCCCTAGAAGTTGCCCGGAGCCAGCAAGCTAAATCATTGGAACTCAGGGCAGCCATGAGCCTGAGCCGACTTTGGCAGAGTCAGGGCTTACGTGAAGAAGCCCGCGACCTGCTCGCCCCTGTCTACACCTGGTTCACCGAAGGCTTCGACACCGCCGACCTCAAAGACGCAAAGGCCCTCATCGAAGAATTATCGTAAGAAGACGCATCTATTGCAGAACTCCTCTATTTGTCAAATTCCGTATATTTCCTCCAATCTTGACTTCGGTCAATTACGCGTATCCTTACTACGTATATATTTAATATCATAATAACCCCTCCTTCCTAATCGAGGATGCGGATGTCCACTTGAACCGATGCTTGAACTGGTGAAAGAAAATGGCTGAGAGTGCGGGAACCGAAAAGTTATGCGACGAAATACCCCGCGAAATCTACGTGGTCGAACACTGCCTCGATTTCCCCAGGGCGAAAAAGGACATCCGCGTCCTCGTAAAATTTGTCCAAATCTACTGCCGGTGCAATCATATCCACAACCCTAAGGAACCTTTCACGGCGCAGGGGAAACTGGCCGCTGTACTCGATGGAGCGAGGGTGGACCTGTGCGATGAATGCAGCCGGCTGCTGATGCACGGCGCCACCAAACGGCTGCTGTGCCCCTTCGACCCTAAACCCCGCTGCAAGAAGTGCCTTGAGCACTGCTTCGCAAACGATTACCGACGACAAATAAAGGAAGTGATGCGTTTCTCAGGGGCCTACCTTATCCGCCATGGAAGATTTGACATGATATATAAATATTTTTTCTAAAATGGACGATAATTGACCTGAGTCAAAGAACACGGATGGGTTTTGTCTTATAAATCACGATACAAATTTCAAAGTCACGGTAACAGCAAATTCAGGAGGAAATAATGAGCATTGATCAGAATAAACATAACGATGGTTGCCCATCGTGCGAAGAGCAGCAGTTCACCAAGGAAGCTGATGGTGTCGCCACCGCCAACAAGGAAAGCATCGGCAAGTCTTCGCTGACTCAGTGGCCTGTGCAGTTGACTCTCGTTGCCCCCACGGCCCCTTACTTTCAGAACGCCGACCTTGTACTCGCCGCGGACTGTGTTCCCTTCGCCTATGCGGATTTCCATACCGACTTCCTGGACGGTAAGGCGCTTGCCATAGGCTGTCCCAAACTGGATGACATAGAGTTCTACGCTGAAAAAATCACCCAGATAATAAACGCTTCCAATCTAAAGAGTATCCAGGTGCTGTTCATGGAAGTACCCTGCTGCTATGGTATCGTGCATGCGGCGGAGCATGCCATTTCAGCGTCGGGTAAGGATATACCCCTGATAAAGACGCAGATCGGAGTGCGCGGCGATCTGAAGGAATAAAGTGCGCTCGAAATATAAGGTAAATACATATGTCGCTTGAAGAGTTAGAAAAAGGGCTGGAAGAAAAAATAAAGGACCTCTTTTTAAACAGCGTGCCCAGATATTACGACCACACCATGAGCGTGGTTTCCAACATGAAGAAAATCCTCGAAAGGGAAAATTTAGGTGAAGAGGGAACGGTCGTTCTCACCACGGCCGCCTACCTCCACGATATAGGGTATGCGGCCCCTTATGGGAACGACTTCGTGGGCAACATAGAAGACCAGTCGGTAAAAATACCCACGCACTGCGAGACCGGCGTGGAAATTTCGGAGAGGTTATTGTCGGAGCTGGGATTTGATGAGAAGACTGCGGCCCGGGTGGTCCACCTGGTGTCCGTACACCACGGCACCCCCGAATCCGATGAAAATTTAAAGCTACTGCTGGAAGCGGATAAGGTTTAATCGCCTGACGGCTTCAGTTGAAATAATATGGGCGGTTATTTTTTGGCCGCCCGATTTTTTTTTACCTTTCGGAAGAATAATGTACCGGCTAAGATGCACAATCCGGACAAAGCCCGTGGAGCTCCAGCTTGTGCGTGAACACCACATAACCCTTTTCCTTGGCCACTTCCTTCTGAAGCTCTTCTATGTGTTTGTTTTCAAACTCGGTGATCTTTCCGCATTGCTGGCATAGCAGGTGGTCGTGGTGTCCATGGTCCACCTCATGTTCATATCTGCTCTGTCCATCTCCAAACTGCCTCTGTTGTGCGAGCCCGCAGGAGCTGAAAATATTCAACGTGCGGTACACCGTTGCCAGACCTATACCATAGTCTTTCTTCTTGAGTTTATCATAAAGTTCCTCAGCGCTTACATGATGTTCCAGAGAAAGGAAGGCATCCAGGATGACTTTTCGCTGCTGGGTAAATTTGAGATTATTCGCTGAAAGATAATCGCTGAGTATCTTCTCTTCGCGCTTCATCCAATCGTTTCCCTGTTATCCGCAATTCTCACCGGAGGGGAATGTGAAAGGTATCATTCAATATCCTCTTCTTCCGCACCTCCCTCTTCGAAGTCGGAAGGTTTCACATCATCGAGCCACTGCTGGAGGTCCGGGGTCTCGCCCTCTTCACCTTCCTGTACGAGAAACCCTATCTTCTCCGCGCGGTCCAAAACCTTATCCTCAACGTAAATGGGCGCCTGACACTTTAAGGCCATCACAATTCCGTCACTCGGTCTGGAATCGGAAACCAGCTTCGAGTCTCCCACCCGAAAATGTATCCAGGCCAGGTACGTATCCTCCTTTATAGTGTCCACAACTACTTTCTCAACATCGGCTTGCACGCCATCCATAAAGTTCTTGAAAAGGTCATAGGCCATGGGGCGCGCCGACGGAGTGCGGTTAAGTTCTCTGAAGATAGCCATAGCCTCTGTGATGCCAATCAGCAAAGGCAGCTTTCTCTCGCCGCTATCATCCACCAGCGAGACTACCGCCGCTCCCTTGCTCTGGTCAAAAGCCACCATGTCGATTTTCATTCTAAGCATATATAGCTTCCTCCAATTCAAGGGATATATAGAAATGATACAATAAGGCTCACCTCTTCGGGAGCCCCCAATCACATCAACGGCAATCCCATCATGTTCATTTTTATTTTGTAAACTGATGATACACCGGTGATAATCATGTTACCAAGGCCGTCGAAAGCCAATCCCACAAGATTTATGCCGGCAATCTCATGCGTGATCTCACCATCGGGTGTGATCTTTGAAATTCCGCCCTGGCCTTCATAGTAGCCTACCAGATGAAGGTTGCCCTCGGCGTCGAAAGCAAGCCCCTGAGGGCGGCCGAGCTCTGAGAAGAATATTTCAGCAGAATCGACGCCGTTTATCCTGTACACGTAATCGTAACCGGTCATGGTGGGCCCGGTGACATAAAGACATCCATCGGGACCAAAGGCCATATGATAGGCGGCTACGCTGGGAGGCAATTTGGCAAAAGTCTCTTTTTTGCCATCGGGGTCCAGTTTGAGAATGGCCCCTTCGCGGTCCCCCACATAGAGGTTCTCCTCCTTATCGAAAACCAGGCCTGTGCATACGCCCAATTCACTGGCGAAGGTCACATGGTTTCCCAGCGAAGAAACTTTGTGCACCGTTCCGTCGTGCCGGTTGCTTACGAAAAGTTCACCATGGCTGTTGATTGCTATACCGGTAGGGTTGATGATATCAGTAACGAAGGGCATAATACTTCCCCCGCTGCTCATTTTGAAGACTGAAACGGGCAGTTTCTGTCCCTTCATACCGCTCAAAGTAATATATATGCTCCCCTCATTGTCGATGGCAGGGTTGGCCACCGGGTGGAGATTTGTTGCGAGCTTGTGGGCTACTTCCAAAAAGACTTCGTTGCTGGCCAATCCGCCCACTTCCAGAATCACGGGGCCCGATGTTGCTTCCGGTGATATGAATGCTGAGATAAACCCGTCGGCAACCGTGCTCATCCGGGCAGGTGTTCCATTAATTTTCAGAACCGTATCGGCGAACATGGCGGGATTGTATCCTGGGCATTCCAGGAAGATTTTACCTCCTTCCACGCCGGCTCCCGGTGTTATACTTTCTATCCTGATATCTTTTGAGTCATCCATTGCAATTCATGCGCGATCTAAAAAATAATACTTTGAGCAAAAGGAAAAGCTATACAGTTAAAATATCATCAATTGGGATTATGTCAACCCGGCCATATTCTGCGGTTATTTATCATTTGTTCCTTCACACCTCTTTTTACAGTTACACGATCACAGGCGTTAAGAAGTCTCAGGAAAAAATCTCGCTCCGCTTGCGGCGGTGCCGGTGCGCGGTTTTACAATAGTTTCCCCTTAAGTTATCATTAATCCGGTTCGATGAAATGCAAAAGGGGCGTAAGGTGCGTTCCGACTCATATTATTCTTTATAACCGATGAAGCGGAATTCACGATCATATAGGGATCGAAGATATTGAAATCCACACTCGAAACATACCTCCGTGCCGCGCTCCAGCAAAAAGAGAACCTGAAAGTCGTGGAGCTTCAACGCATTAACCAGGGAAACTCCAACAGGATGGTCGGTTTCACGCTGAGCTGGCGTGAGAACGGCTCCACACGGACACGAAAGTATATCCTGAGGATGCCCCCCGAAAAGAGTATCATGGAGCCTTATCAACCGGCAAGCGAATATCATCTGCTGAAGGCCCTGAAGAGCACGCCTGTCCCCGTACCGGGGGTGCTGCTGCTGGAAGAAGACGAATCTGTACTGGGGAAACCTTTCCTTATTATGGAAAAAATGGACGGGGACACCCTGTCAATCGCATACCATGCCATGCTTCCCGAAAAGAAGAAGAAACTCTCCTGGGAATACGCAAGAACTTTGGCCGAAATCCACTCCACGGATTGGCGGAAGTTGGGCCTCCCCGCCGAAGATGCTCCAGGGGATACCTCACGGTTCGCGGCCGCGGAGCTGTGGAAGTGCAGGGCCAGGCTCCAGGCTGTTAAGGGCATCCCCAGGCAGATTCTGGAGAACGTACTCAATAAGCTCGAGGAAAATATCCCTCAGAGCGGCGAGCTGACACTTATCCACGGCGACTACAACGTAGGGAACGTTCTATTCAGCGGCGACGAGATAGTGGCCGTTCTGGACTGGGAAATAGCAGGTATCGGCGACCCGGCGCTGGACCTGGGATGGCTTTACCCGGGTAAGGCCATGGCCCTGGGGCTGCCCATGGACAGTGATGATTTTTTCGCACTCTACAGAAAAGCGGGCGGCAAAGAGACAGGTAACCTGCGTTTTTATCATTCACTCGCCATGTTGAAACTGGCAATGGCCGGCATACAGGCATGCCTCTCCATTGAAGAGAACAGTCGGGGCGGTCTTAACCTGCCCCAGATGGGCTTCACCATACCCTATATACTGAACTCTCTCTGCTACCTGGTAACCTCGGGGTTCAAGGCGCTTAATCCTCACAAAAATCCCTCCTGATCACAATATAAAGAAGAAAAAGCTATTGAAGACGCCGCATAAAGCTAACATAATGAAACCGGTTCGTGCCGATTCCCTCGAATGTAGAATTCTACCTTAAGAAACATAATATTCAGGAGGTGACGTATGGCTTATGAGAACATCTTGTATGAAAAAGAGGGCCATGTAGTAACCATAACCATCAACCGGCCGAAGGTGCATAACTGCATCAACAACGCTACCAGCTTCGAGTTGCAGGACGCCTGGAAGACTTTCCGAGATGACGATGACGCTTTCGTGGCTATTTTCACCGGGGCCGGGGATAAAGCCTTCTCCGCCGGGTGGGACCTCAACGATGCCACCGCTCTCACCGACATCGGAACCTACGACCAGTTCCGGGTGTCGGTTTACAACAGCGAGGGCTATGGAGCTGATTATTACCGGGAAGCGCATAGACGCCCAGGAGGCCTACCGCATCGGCCTGGTCAACGAAGTGGTGCCGCAGAACCAACTGATGACCCGTGTGAAAGAGCTGGCGAAATCCATCTGCGAGCTGCCGCAGGGGTCCATCCGAAGGGATAAAGAGTCTGTCGTCCGCGGCGTTGGACGCACCATGGAGGAGAGACATTTCCTGGAAACGGAAGGCATAATGAGCATGTTCATCCGCGGAGATAAGCACAGCGAAGGGGCGCGCTCTTTCGTAGAAAAACGGGACCCGAAGTGGGAGGATCACGGCCTTTAGTATGTCTGTACGAGTTCCAAGTATCAAGG
>JAUXIQ010000149.1 GCA_030620925.1 Nitrospinota bacterium | reverse complement strand
TAGTTATCGCCGTCTTTCTCGGCGGTGGTCTGGATGCTGGCCACGTCGGAGCCGGCGTCGGGCTCGGTCATCCCGATGGCTACGAACATCTCGCCGTTGCACAACGGCCTGAGATATTTTTCCTTCTGCTCATCGCTTCCGTAGCGGGCGATCATGCTGTCCCCGCCGGCGTGCAGGAAATCGAAGGCGTCTGTGGTCCGGCCGAATTCCTCCGCCACCATGACCCTGCACATCAGCCCTTCCCCTCCGCCCCCGTATTCCGCCGGCTGGTCCAGGGCGTAGATGCCTATGTCCACGGCCTTCTTGGCCATCTCTTTCATCAACTCCTTCGGGAATTCGTTATTGCGCTCGATTTCTTCTTCCCGCGGGTTGCACTCTTCCTGCACGAACCTGCGGGCCACTCTCTTCAACGCACGATACTCTTCAGATACGGCAAAATCCATCTCGTCCTCCTCTTTAATGCCTCGAAAATCCGATTAACCTCACATATTACAGGCATGAAAATCAGGTGAAAATCCATTGGGCGCGGCAAGCAGCGCCCCTGCATAATTCCTCCCATGCAATTCGGTTGTTTTTCCTGGCCGCGCCTCCCGCGGGGTTTACGATCAGTCTATTTCCAGGAGTTTCTTTAGCGCCTTTTCCACCTTTTCCCCCTTTTTCCTGGCTTCGCTTCCACTGCTCCCCTCAGCGGTTATTTCTATCTCTATGGAGGTTTCCCTGCCGAAAGTCTTCGGATGCGACTTTATGTGCACCCCTTCATATCTTTTCACCAGCCCCTCCAGGGCATCCGCCATCTTCGATTCATCCCCCTGGCCGCTGCGGATGCGTGTCTGCCAGCGATAATCGCCGGTCATAAGTTTACGAAGGAGCCGCTTGACCGAGCCCTGGAAGATGCCCTTCATCTCCTCAGGAACCCCCGGCAGGCAGACAATGGTGCAGTCGCCGTGGTGCAGGCTGACCCCCGGCGCCGTTCCCACGGGGTTCTTAAGCATATCCGCACCTTGAGGCAGACAGGCCATCTTTTCCCGAGAGGGGTTTAGCTCAGGAGTATCTACATAACCCTGGCGGTAGAAATATCTGTACCTCTGCTTCACGAAAGAGAGCGCCTCTTGGTGCAGCTCAAGTTCGGCGCCCGTCGCCCTGGCGACTCCCTTTAATGTAAGGTCATCGAAGGTGGGCCCCAGCCCGCCGGTGGTGATTATGCACTCTGCGCCCCTCTTGAACGCCTCCCTTATGGAGCGAGCTATTTCCTTGACGTCGTCGTCGACGGCGGTGAATCTGGTTACCCGCCCCCCCAGCCGGGTGATTTCTCCCGCCAGCCAGCAGGAGTTGCTGTCCCGGGTGGTACCCATCAGGATTTCCCTGCCCACCGCTATGATTTCCATCCTACTCAGGGACCCTCCGCTCGCTGAGAGATAAAGGGAAAACCAGCGTAGAATTATTCCACATTTCCCTATTTCTGTCAACGGAGCCTGGCTCCGGGTTGTTTGCCAAAGGGAAGAGCAGGATATATCTATAGAGATAAAGTTTTTCAATCTCTTAGCTGAGGAGGCAGAAGGTGGTAAGGGATATGATCGAGGAAATCAGGTCTGACAATAGATCGGGAGCCGTAGAGGTTACCCTTAAAGCGGCGGAGGCGCTTAAGAGAGCCGTCAAGTCGAACACCTTCCAGACGGTAACCGAACTCACGGACTACATCCTGAAGACCTCCAGGGAGATATACTCGGCCAAACCCGCCATGGCTTCGCTCGCTAACCTGGCCGCTCATGCCCTGGCGGGAGCTGAGAAGAGCGCCGGGGTGAAAGAAGGGGTGAGCAACGCCCTGGACAACATCAATGAATTTATTGCTCTCATGAAAGAGAACGTCTCACTGGTGGCCGAGCATGCCGCCTCTGCAATCGATGACGGCAGTTCGATAATGACCATATCTTACAGCGCTACCGTGGCCGAGGCGGCCATACGAGCCCGCAGCCAGGGGAAGGATTTCAGCGTTTACTGCCTCGAATCACGCCCCATGATGGAGGGGGCCATGCTGGCTGAGGTTTTAGCGGGTGCGGGCATAGAAACGGTGCTTTTGACTGATGCCTCGGCGTTCGTGTTCATAGATGAAATGAGCATGGCTATGGTGGGCGGGGACACCCTTTCACCGGACGGTTTGGTGAACAAAGCGGGTACAAGCGGTTTGGCCATGGCCGCTGAGAAACAGGGTATTCCCTGCTACGCACTGTGCAGCAGCGAAAAGCTCCTGCCGGTTCCACTGGGTTATCAACCTAAACTGGACAGGTATGATCCCCGACAGGTTATGGAACTACCGCCCAGAAACCTGAATGTCATCAACTGTTATTTTGATTCGACCCCCCTGGAACGGCTGACAGGGGTGATTACGGAAAAAGGGCTCATTAATGGGGATTATATAATAGAACACTTCAGCTCGCTTCCCACCCGACGGCACGTGCTGGAAATTCTGCGCCCTTAGCGCATGGACGACAGCACGCTGCCCGTATCTAATTGATTAACAAGTAGAGTCTGAGTTTATCAAGCGCTGAAAAACAAAAAAAAAATTGAAAGAATCAAAAAATTATGTTAACTTAAATTTACTTTTTGCCGTAATTT
Source organism: Nitrospinota bacterium (assembly GCA_030620925.1). Taxonomy (GTDB): domain Bacteria; phylum JAUXIQ01; class JAUXIQ01; order JAUXIQ01; family JAUXIQ01; genus JAUXIQ01. Next base: position 3,251 of record JAUXIQ010000149.1, on the reverse strand, counting down.
AAATTAATGGACTATGATATGATATTTATTATAAACAAATTGTATCTTGTTACCAAAGTATGGCTAAAAGCTAAGATTTAAAAGATAACAAAGATAACCTGGTAAGGGAGAGAACAATATAAAATGAATTTATTATATTCCGATCATGCAAAAATCGGGCGGAAGCTGAGAGTTATGGCATCCATTTTGGCGGTTATGTTACTGCTATACGGCTGCGCCAGGCCGGAGGGGAGGAAAGGACAAGCCGGTCCCCCCTCTCCTGAGAAGAGAGAAGCGATCAAGAAGGAAGCCTTAAAAAAGGCTCGCGCCAGGGTTGAGGCGCGCGAGAAGCTACGCTCCGAATTGAAACAAGAGGCAACCGCGGGAAAGAAGGAAGCTGAGGAGAAAGCCCCTGCTCCTGCAGCCGGTGCTGAAACAGAGCAGGTGAGTGAACAGCCTAAGCTGACGGAGCTGACCGTCGCAGAGTTTCCCGGCGGCCTGCAGGTAACGGTGGGTGCCACCTCACTGCTTCAATTTACCGCTTATCCCCTCAAATCACCGCCCCGGTTGGCCATAAACATCTTCGGAACAGGTGTGGGATCTTTCAAAGAACCCTCAAAAATTAACCAGGAGCCTGTCGAAACCGTTAGCGCCGTCTACCTGCAAGATAAGGACATTACCCGCCTGGAAATCGAGCTCAGCAAGATGGTCCCTTACAGTATTTTAAGGGAAGAGAACAATATAGTGGTGAGTTTTTTCAGTAAGCCCGGCGCCGAGCTCAAACCGATGGACGCGCCGCCATCGATCAAAGTCACCGGCATGCGATATGGGAGGTTGGCGAAGCAGAAACAGGTGCGTGTGGAAACGGACTTTACGGGCGAGAACCCACAGTTCAAAGTGGTGAAATTGAAAGACCCCTTGAGGCTTATGCTGGAGATAAAGGACGCCCTGGTTATAGGGGAGCAGAAGCTGGAACCGGATGTACCCTTGGGGTCGCTCAAGAGCGTGAGTCTGAGCCAATCCCAGGAGGCGGGGCGCCCCATAGCCCGGATAGTAGCCTTGCTTAGCCAGACTACCCCCTACATCGTGTATCAGGAGGGCAACACCATCAAGTTGGACATAGCAGAGCCGCCGCCGGTTGTTGCTGCCGCCAAGGCGCCACCCAAGGCTGCTCCCACCAAGGCTGCCCCGCCTAAAGCCGTCCCGCCCAAGCCGGGAGTGGAAGAAGAGAAAAAAGAAGTGGTCCCCAGGCTGGTCAGAGGAAGGTATAAGGGCGCCAAAATCTCGCTTGATTTCCAGGAAGCTGAAATGGAAGATGTTCTGCGTCTGCTGGCGGAGGTGAGCGGACTTAACATAATCACCGGGCCCTCGGTGAGCGGGTCGGTGAACCTGAAAATGGAAGAGGTTCCCTGGGATCAGGTGCTTGACCTGATACTCAGAATCTACGGGTACAATTTTCTGCAGGAGGGTAACGTCCTGTGGATCGATCAGAAAGATATTATCGAGCAGGAAAAGATAGCCCGCAAGAAACGACAAGAAGCGCTTGAAGAAGAGGGATTTACACCAGAAGGTACTCCCATTATTACCGCTAAAAAGAAGAAAAAGAAAGTAATAGAGTATGTGACGCGGGTCTTCTACATCAACTACATGGCCACCACCCGCAGCGGCACGGGGGCGCTGACCACCGGCGGAGGCGATGACGAAGATGAAGGCGGGGGGGCCGCCACCGGGCAGAGCACGATCACTACCGAAGACGCGCCGGATATCTGGGGCACCATCACCGAAGGGTTGAACATGATACTTTTCGGCACCGCAAGCGTAGAGCCCACTCGAGCCGACGGGAAGAAGATGCTCATCGTCAACAAGTTTGCGGGCATAATACAGATTACAGCCACGCCCGACGACATGGCCCGGGCGGCGGAGTTCCTGGAGACCGTTGAGGGGGCATTCTTAAGGCAGGTGATGATCCAGGCCACCATCATGGAGGTGATCCTCTCCGATGATTTTCAGATGGGTGTCGATTGGTCCCTGGTGGGAGAAATAGCCGGCGACCTGGCCGGGGGTCTGGGCGGAAACTTGATGGTCGATCAGTCGATGATAGGGGTCGGCGTTCCGGCTACCATACCCACCGGCGTTTTCAACTTCGGGGTGACCGATAACGATAACGTCACCTTCATTATTGACGCCCTGAGCGTCCAGGGAGATATTCATACCCTGTCAAACCCCAAAATCTCCACCCTTAATAACCAGAAGGCTGTGATCAAGGTGGGCAGGGAAGAGGTCTTCTTCGACGTAGTGACAACCGTTACTCAGGGTGTTGCCACATTATCCGCCACGGCTCAGAACATAACCGTGGGGCTGGTCCTCGACGTTACTCCCCAGGTGAACCCTGACGGCAGGATCACCATGTGGGTGCACCCTAGCATTACTGAACTACTCGAAACCGTCGTCGGGCCGGCAAATGCTACGGCTCCCAGACTGACCACCCGTGAAACCGACACGGTGATTACCATGATGAGCGGGCAGACACTGGTCATAGCGGGCCTCATCCAGGACCGTGTGCAGACCCAGCGCTCGGGGGTTCCCTTTTTAAGTAAAATACCGCTTCTGGGGGCCTTATTCCGGCAGTCGTTCGAAATGAGGAGCAAAAGCGAGTTGGTGATCCTCATCTCCCCCACCGTGATAGAAGAGGATCGGATAAAAGAGTTAACCATGGAGCAGGTGGAAAGTCTAAAGCGGGCTCCGAAAGAGTTTTTCAAATAAGGGTGGCCGCCTTGCCGGCGGGCGACTGCACACAAGCGAGCCCGTTCTGAACTATGCTATATAACAGAAAGCCCGGGCCTTTCAGGCTCGGGCTTTTTCTGCACCGGTCTATTAGAAAAGCCGATATGTTTCAGTTGAGCAAATCGGCCAAATTTTTGTTTACCGCCCGCTTGCGAAGGATGTTCTTGGCCCGCTTCTCTATCTGCCTGATTCGCTCTTTGCTGAGGTTGAGATGTGTGGCTATCTCCTGGAGCGTAAGTGGCTCTCCTCCGTCAAGGCCGAACCGCATCCTAATTACCTTGCCCTCCCTGGCGGTGAGCTCGTTGACCAGCGTATTAATGGTTTCCTTGAGGTCATCCTCTTCGATTCTGCCGTCTGCGCTGGTACCGTTCTCCGCCACCAGCAAATCTATATAGTTTGTGCTCCCCTCGTCGGACATGGAGTCGTTGAGGGAGACGGAGCCGCTGGTCGCCCGCATGATGCATTCCACGTCCTCAAGGGTGACTTCC
>JAUXIQ010000273.1 GCA_030620925.1 Nitrospinota bacterium | reverse complement strand
TGACTTTTACTCCACGGTCGTGTCCGTCTATGGCAAGTTTGGCGAGAAGCACTTTTATCTTATCTTTAGCCATTTTTCTTCCCTATGGTGTGGTTATTATTGCAGAATATAACTGGCGAAATTTCATGATACCTTAACACAGATTGGTTGTCCTGGCAACTCCGGGCGCGCACATAAAAAAATCCCCTTTCCAACGGATGGGGCTTTTTTGCGACATATTTAGATATACCAATCCGCCCTACATAGCTCCCGTCGACTCAACTTCCTGACCAGTGCATACTTTTTAATATTTTTGGATCATCGTTGACCGGCTACACGCTCAGTTGTGTTCACAGATTAGTAATGGACAGTGAAGGTTCTCTCTTTTTAACCCACTTTTTGATATCGCTTCTCTTGAATCTCCATTGCCGGCCTTCTTTGTATGCTGGAATCTGCCCTTTTCTGGCCCAGTAGCTGATCTCGTCGGGACTCACCTTGAGAAAACGGGCTAAATCTGATGTTTTGAAAACTTTTTTCTTGCTGCTTGCCACTTTATATACCTCTTTTTATTAACGTGTTTTGTTCTAATTGTAAACATATTACCAGCCGATAAATTGTCAAGAAGTGTATAACCGCGGCCTGGCGCTCGAAACGGTGATTACTTCTTGCAAGTGTAATAGAATAAAAGAAAAAGCCTTTACCGGGAGTTGAACCATAATTCACCGTAATTTTGAGTAAATTCAAAAGTGCTGTTTATCGGTCCATCTGTTCTCTTCCGTTTGAGAGGCTTCTTGAGGGCATAAGGTGACTCACCTGACAGTTACTGGCGGATTAAATAGAACCTCGTATTAGTCCTTTAGATATTCGGTGGCAGGTTGCCCTGTTTTGGGGCTGATTGACCATAATAATTAAACATGATATAAGAGATACATATATTTTAAAGAAAGACCACACTGTTTCACCGAATATGCCCGGACACACTGAGGGCTTGATGGAGTCTGCCGGGATTCTTAGAAAGGGGGATTGCTAAAAATGGCTGTCCGAGTGGGCATAAATGGATTTGGCAGGATCGGGCGCAATTTTTTCAGGGCCGCCTTCGGGGCCAGTAATCTGGAAATAGCGGCCATAAATGACCTGTACGACGCGCAGACGCTTTCCCATCTGCTCAAATACGACTCAATACAGGGCATATTCGAAAGGTCCGTTGAGGGGAGTGATAAAAGTATCGCCGTGGATGGGAAGACGGTGCTGGTGACCGCAGAACGTGATCCGAAAGATATCCCCTGGGGCGATATGGAGGTCGACTACGTCCTTGAGTCGTCGGGTCTGTTCAAGGAGAGGACCATGGCCCAGAGGCATATGGAAGCCGGGGCGCGCAAGGTGGTCATATCCGCGCCGGCAAAAAATCCCGATGTGACCATCTGCATGGGGATAAATCATGAGTTATACGACCCCCTGGCGCACAACGTAATTTCCAATGCTTCCTGCACCACCAATTGTCTGGCACCCGTAGCCAAGGTGCTCATGGAGAATTTCGGCATAGTCAGGGGGTTCATGACCACCATTCACGCGGTGACTAATGACCAGTCGGTGCTCGACATAGCGCACAAAGACCTTCGGCGCGCCAGATCGGCATCGGCTTCAATGATACCCACCTCTACCGGCGCGGCATCGGCCATACATCTGGTTCTTCCCGAGCTTGAGGGGAGGATGGACGGCCTGGCGGTGAGGGTCCCTGTAGAAACTGTTTCCCTTGTGGACCTGGTGGTGGAAACGGAGAGAAGAACGGAAAAGGAGGAGGTCAATGCCGCCTTCGAAGAGGCGGCGCATAACGGACTGCGGGGCATCCTGGGCTACAGCGAGTTGCCCCTGGTATCCGTAGACTTCAAACGCGATCCTCGTTCCGCCGTGGTGGATGCCCTTTCCACCAGGGTGGTAGAGGGTAAGATGGTAGGGGTACTGGCCTGGTATGATAACGAGTGGGGATACTCCTGCCGGTTAAAAGACTTGATGGAATATATGATAACAAGTTAATATAGACTGCGCACGGTTCAGGAAATACGGTTATAATTCTCCCCTGTCAGGTTCGAGATATAAATCGAATATCATGCGTGAGGGATTTTTTCCCCCGATATGCGTGTCGATTGAGCCCCCGGAGAGGAGACAGATGAGAGTTCCCGTAGCGGCGGCAAATTGGAAGATGAATAAGACCGTGGGGGAAGCCCTGCACTTCCTGGAGCTGTTCCTGGATGGGTGGGAAGAAAGGTCGGAGGCCGAAGTCATCATCGCCGCCCCTTTTACCGCACTCCTGCCGATGAGGCACACGCTGGGGAAGAGGAACATAGGCCTGGCGGGGCAGAACATCTTCTGGGAAAAAGAGGGCGCCTTCACCGGCGAGGTGTCGCCGGACATGTTGAAGGATGTGGGATGCACCCACGTCATCGTGGGGCATTCAGAGAGGCGGCGCTACTTCGGCGAGACCGACGAGACAGTCAACAAAAAAGTGGCTGCAGCGCTTCAGGGAGGGCTGCTCCCCATAATGTGCATCGGCGAGACCCTTGAGCAGAGGGACGCGGGGAAGACCCTGGAGATAGTGGAAAGCCAGATGGAAAAAGGGCTTAAGGGCTTGAACGGAGAGGAAATAAAAGGTATAATTATAGCGTACGAGCCGGTTTGGGCCATCGGCACTGGGAGAAACGCCACGCCGGAACAGGCCCAGGAAGTGCATGCGCATATTCGAGAGCTGCTGGCGAAGACGTGGGGAAAGGAGCTTTCCGCTCAGACGAGGGTCCTATACGGGGGAAGCGTCAGCCCCGACAACACTCTTGAACTAATGCGGGAAGTGGATATTGATGGAGCCTTGGTGGGCGGAGCCAGCTTGACCCCGGACTCTTTCAAGGAGATCGTTTTTAGCGCGATTAAAGCCAAGGAGGTTTGACCTTTTGATTTCTATCATCTTGTCGTTGCATATTCTGGTGGCTTTTGCCCTGGTAATAATCGTTCTTCTGCAGACAGGGAAGGGTGCCTCCATGGGCGCAGCCTTTGGAGGGGCTAGCCAAACCCTGTTTGGCCCACGCGGGGCCACCACTTTCCTTCATAAGCTGACCACCATAGCGGCTATTCTTTTCATGGTTACCTCTCTGGCCCTGGCCATGAGTTCCACCAAGAAAGAGGTCAAGTCTCTCGTGGAGCAAAAGGGCGACCAGCAGGAAACTGTAGACGAAACCCGGCCCACCCTTCCCAAAAAGAAAGCTGAATAAGCTCCTGTCACCCGATACCGGTTTTTTCAATGAGGGCGGCGGTATGTCTTAAACACTGTTTTAATTAGTAGGGCCGGTGCCTTCCTCTACCTTCCGCATACGAAAAGGGAAGTATATATCCGAAGGGTTTATATCCAGTTCCCGCAGGGGCGGGGAGATCGCCATCAGCGTCTGATGCGAGAAGAGGAAGATGACGGGAATTTCATTATGAATGATCTGTTGCAGCTTCGCGTAATGTTTAGAGCGGCTTCCGGCGTCTTTTTCGAGTCTGGCGCGTTCCAGTAGGTAGTCGGCCTCTGTATTTACGAAGCGGGAAAAGTTGTATCCCCGGTCCGCCTGAGAGGAATGCCAGAACTGATATGGATCGGTGTATGGGGTAGTCTCCAGGCGAACCAGTGCGGCTTCGAAAGAGCCATCGCGCAGCTTTTCCAGCAGTGTGCTCCGCTCGATTTTCTCCACCTTGGCATTTATCCCCAGCTTCTTGAAAGCATCCTTTACAATTATGGCCATCTTCAGGCCGGTTACCCAGCCCTCTTCCGCATAAAGCTTGAAACTCAATTCGAGCGTGTTCTTTTCCCGTATGCCGTCCCTGTCTCTATCCTTCCATCCGGCATCCCTCAGCAGTTGTCGAGCCG
>JAUXIQ010000253.1 GCA_030620925.1 Nitrospinota bacterium | reverse complement strand
TCAGGCCCTTTACCACCGCTTAGCATGATGCCCACGTCGTTCTTCATGTAGCTGCAGACGTCCGAGGAGTGCCCTATGTCCTCGGATTTGAGAATGTAACCGCCGGAGACCTTTTTTATGGCACACTGCAGCGCGTTCACCTCGGGGAAGGTCACCTCGAAGCCGAAGGAGCGGAGCAGCTCGGAGACGTTGCCCGGAATGAAGCTGTAGGCCAGAGGGCGCCCCTCCTCCCTTGACCTGGTTATACGCCCATACCAATTGGTGAGAAGCTCTTTCTGGTAGTGCCTCGCTACGTCTTTGTGTTTTAGCTGAACATCCATGGTCCTGTCCCTTATGCGAAGAAGAGAAGGGACTCGGCGAAGGTCTCCACCTGGGAACGTATCCCCTCGAAGACTTCCATCTTTTCCTCAAATTCCATGGCTAAGTAGGGAATGCCCTCTTTCTCCATGGTTTCCTTGTAGATGACATAGTCAAACAGGGCCGGCTCGCAGAATTTAGCGGGGCAGAATATGACACCTTCGGCTCTGGATCGGTGAAACTTATCCACCAGCTCCTTGTCCCGCGGTCTGTTCCCATAGTGGCGGACCGAAGAATAGACGCTCCGGCTGATGTAGGAATCCGCCAGGTTGGTCAGTGGATCGCCATCGAGAGGAACGTCTCCCTTGAACCACCTCCAACCCACCAGGAAGTCGTCGTCTACGATGAAAGCTCCCGCCTCTTCTATGGCTTTGAGCATCTCCAGGGGGGGCTGCTCACAGAAGGCTCCCTCAATGATTATCCTTATGCCGTCCCTGGGCCTCGCCTCCCTGTCGGACAGAGAGTCGAGCACTTCCTGGAGCATGGCGTTGCTCTCCTCCACGGGGAGAGAAGTGGTGGCCCTCATGATGGCATAGGCTTCCTCGGAGGAGATTAGCCAGGGTTTTTCTCGCTTGATACTGTAGATTTCCTCCAACAGGTTGCGATAACGGTTGAACAGAGCGATGCTCTCCCTCAACTGTTCCTCACCTACCTGGCGACCGGTTAGCCTTTCAAGGTTGCTCTTGAGGCGGTCGAGCTCGTTGCGGTAATAGTCCACAACATACTTGGAGGTCATGTTCTGAGGGAAATGGATATATTCCACCAGGAGGTCGGGGAATTTCATCCGCCACACGCCGGAGAGGTTGCGGGCGGCATCGCAAATGGAGGTGAAATAGATGGCGTCCATGAAATCCAGCCGCCCCGTGAGCCCCAGCTCCGTGGTACTGCGGATTATGGAACAGATGAAGGATTGGATGAGCGAGTCCGACCGGTCAATCTCGATGAGGTTGCCCGCCCCCATGACCCCTACGGGCAGCAGGCCGCAAGCGTGGATGACTTCCACAGGAGTGTAAACGGGGAAGCAGCCGACTACTTTCCTGCCGGGTTGCTCCTCCTTCCACTTTATAGCCGCACGGAAATCGGGGTCCTCGCAGATTTCCCTACATTTGTCCAAAATACCTGATAGAGTCAACGTTACCCCCCTTTCCATCAATAATGTACCCTGACCATAAATCACAAATTTTCAATGTTATCGCCCGGCAAGATTAAGTCAAGAAAAATATTCGACCTTATCAGTCCAACTTTCGCCTAGTTTCGCTGGATTCTACCGTGCTGTTCTTCAATCAGCTTTTTCAGTCAGCTCGATTAATTTAAATGACTTAAATTATTCCAATCCCCAGAGCAAGAAAAATTAAAATGAATCGACTTTTTCAGGGTGCTCATAAAGTAAAGGGGATATTCTCATAAGGGTAAAGTATGTAAAACCCATGGGCGGTAATTCTTTACGTAACCTCCCTATGCAGTCGATCTCTCTCACGATTCGGTTTTCATTTCGTCACGCAGAACCCTCTTAAGGATCTTGCCTTGCGGGCTCTTGGGGAGGGAGTCCCTGAACTCATAGATACGTGGGGTTTTATACGCCGCGAGGCGTTCGCGACAGAAGGCGTTCAACTCCTCCTCAGTTACACTCGATCCCTCCTTGACCACCACAAACGCTTTGGCTAACTCACCTTTGGTCGCGTCCGGCGCCCCCACCACTGTAGCTTCCAGCACGGCGGGATGCGAATAGATGACATCCTCTATTTCCTTGGGGTAGACGTTAAATCCACTGGTGATGATCATATCCTTCAACCGGTCCACTATGTACACGTACCCCTCTTCGTCCATCCTGCCCATGTCGCCGCTGTGCAGCCAGCCGTTGCGCAAGGTTTCCTGGTTGGCCCGAGGCATGTTCCAGTACCCCTTCATCTGCATGGGCCCGCGCGTAACGATTTCACCCAACTCCCCGGGCATGAGCTCGTTGTCGTTTTCATCAACGATTTTAAGCTCCAGGCCGGGTATGGCAATGCCGCAGGAACCTATTTTGCGCTCCATTTCCAGTCGTTCGATGGCGCCGCCGCCGCAGGACTCGGTCTGGCCGAACACTTCTATAATGGTCATTCCGAATTCCTTTTCAATTTCCCGCATGACATGCACGGGAACCGGTGCGGCGCCTACTATGCCCAGCCTCATTTTATCCACATTATGCCTTAAGGGATCATACGAATCCAGCAGGAAAGAATACATGGTGGGCACGCCGAAAAATATCGAGGTCCCATATTTGCCGAAATCTTGCAATACCGCTTCTGCGTCGAAACGTTCGTGGATGATTATCCCTTTCCCACCGGCGTATAGGTGGCTTGCGAACACCACCACCGCGAACAGGTGGAATAAGGGAAGGGCGCAGACCGTGCTGTCATCGGGACCGAAGTAGCCCAAATTAGGGGTCGCAGAGGAGGCTGCGATGACCCCGTTATGGGGGAGGACCGCCCCTTTCGGCTTGCCAGTGGTACCGGATGTATACATTATCTGCGCCGGATGGTCTGGCAAAATTCCTTTGTCCCCTATGCGCTCCGAACCGGAAGTTATATCAGCGTAGGGTATGCTATCCGGTGTCGGATCAGGGGTTACCATGATCACCCCCTCTAAAGACGGCATATTGGGCCTCACCGCTTCGAGGCGGGACCTGAAAAAATCAGAAGTGATGAGGTATTTAGCTTCCGCATTATTAATTATGTACTCGATTTCCTTTCCAGTGTACATGGGGTTCAAGGATACGGATATACCGCCGTTCTTCCATATCCCGTAATACGATTCCAACACCTCGTTCCCGTTGGGCAGAAGTATCCCTACCCTATCCCCCCTTTCTACACCAATTTTTTCCAACCCTTTGGCAATAATGTCGGTCTTGTGGTCGAACTCGTTGTATTCGACTTTCCGGTCTTCGAAGTAGTATAAAGGCTTGTCGCCGTATAGTTCGGCCTGTTTCTTGAGTAAGCTGACATGAGTTAATTGGAGGGCACTTTCTATTCCCATTGCAACTATCCTCCCAGGGCTCCGATAAGCAAAATGTAAAACATAGCGCCGAATAAGTTATAATATAATACAGATTAAGAAGTCTTCGACAGGTATTAAAACATCTCTCACATCAATTTTATAATGGAATTATATGAAACAGACGACTTATTGCAAGGAATTTTTATAGGATAGGAATGAAGTAAACGAAGGGTTTGGGTAATCTTTTTGCCTTCACAATATCCAACTTTCTAAGGGGCCGATATCGGCGAAACTCTCTGCCGTGCGGTAACACGGGAACAAATCCCTCGTATACTTTTCATATGGGGGCCGACACATTTATCGCCGGTGGAAATAAAGGCTATGGCTGGCACCAAACAACAGTTCGATGCTTTTCTCAATTCGGCAAAAGCGGGTAAGTATAGATTTATTGAAAACTATATTATTTATAATGTCACTTTTTATTTCCCCTTTAAATAGTCGCCTGATTTTGTGTAATATTTAATCCGACACACCCTATCATCATAGCAAAATCTCATTATTGTGTTAACAAGATAATTCTTTGGGAAGGCTTGAGGGAGACCTTCTATCATTGGTGTATTAAGACCGATACTACATATAGGGGTTGGCTGCCACAGGCTCAAAGTTTCGAGTCGACGGGGGGAATCTCACCCCCCCCCGCGCACACAACCGTACATGAAACTCGCGATTAATAAGGCTCCGATTGTCCCGCCATACACCCATGGCTTTTCTTTACTCAACCGCGCCGCCCAGTT
>JAUXIQ010000285.1 GCA_030620925.1 Nitrospinota bacterium | reverse complement strand
ACTCTCTACCCCATCCTCACCTTCATTTACATCTGGTTCATGTATATAGGGGATAACAAGACCACCAAGATACTGGGGACCATCATCGTCCCCCTGGCTGTTGCCGTGCACGCCTATACGGGTTTCGTGTTCGGCGTTACCAAGGCCCGCCCCTGGTGGAATTCAGCCCTCATGCCCGGCTACTTCCTCACCTCGGCCCTCCTATCGGGGATAGCCCTTCTGCTGCTGATAGTCCTCTCGCAGAACAAGCTGCTGGGCAGGGAACACGACAGGGAACTGCTGGACGGCCTGGGCAAAATGATGCTGGCAATAATAATCCTGGATATGTTCTGGGTGACATCCTTCTGGCTGGTGCTGGGGCTCTCCGTAGAAGACGGTATCGCGGCACTGAGCATCGCTTTTCACGATCCGGAATATATATGGGGCGAGCTGGTGTTGGGGATGCTCATTCCACTGATCCTGTTGGCCTATCGCAGAACCAGGACTCACCCCGTTTTCGTCAGCATCAACTCGGTATTAATAATGGTAGGCGTATTCTTCATGCGTTACACATTGGTTTTTACCGCATACAAAATCCCATTAAGCTGAAGAAAGGCAAGGGGCTCTGCCAATGGATGAACAGAGAAGAAATTTCCTTAAAAAAATGGCCGTTGTAGGCGGTGGAGCCGCCCTGACAGGCTGCACCAACACCCTCATACCCTTCGAGCTTCCCAAGGAAAAGGTGGACGAAGAAATATGGGGTGCCGCCGCGGAAGACGTCGTGGAAACAGATTTCGGTGTCCAGGTGAAATATACCGTATGCCAGATGTGCCCCGGCTTCTGCGGCGTCAAAGCCAGGATCAAAGACGGGCGCCTGATCAAACTGGATGGAAACCCCTACCACCCCAACACTCTCGAACCACATATACCATACGATACCTCCCTGGAAAAAGCCATCCGCTTCACCGGCTCACTATGTGTAAAAGGGCAATCGGGCATACAGACGCTCTACAACCCGATGCGCATAAAGCAGCCCCTCAAAAGGGTGGGTCCCCGCGGTTCCGGAAAGTGGCAGACCATAAGCTGGGAACAGGCTATATCCGAGATAGTGGAGGGGGGAGACCTCTTCGGAGAAGGGCAAGTGGAAGGCCTCAAGGGGCTGCGTGACCTTAAAACTCCCATCGATCCCCAAGCGCCGGAGCTGGGGCCCAGGGCCAACCAATTCGTGTTCATGAGCGGTGAAAGCGGGTTGGGGCAGCATCTGTTCATCCAGAGGTTCCTCAAGGCTTACGGCACGGTTAACATCACCTCCCGGCTGCCCAGCATCGGCTCCGCAACATACCACACCGCCTACAGACTATCCCTGGATGATAAAACCGATGACATGAAGCCGGACATTCTCAACGCTGAATATATTATCTTCTTCGGCACGTCGCCCCTGGACGCCAACTTCCCGGCACAAGTGCTGATAAGAAAGCTCATGAAATCTCAGGGCGTTTTGAGAGGAGGTTCAGAGTCCATCCAGGAAGAAGAGCGCGATAAGCTGTTGGAGTTCAACCTCAGGAACCTGAAGTGGGTGGTGGTGGACCCCCGCCTCTCCGCCTCCGCCAGCAACGCCGACCAGTGGATACCCATTAAACCCGGCAACGACGCCGCGCTGGCCCTGGGCATGATGCGCTGGATAATGGAGAACAAAAGGTACGACTACCGCTACCTGGAAAACACCACCGACAGGGCGGCCCAAATAGACGGCGAACCCACCTGGTGCGACGCCACATACCTGGTGCGGCTGGACAATATGTCCTATTTAAGGGCCAAAGACATGGGGAAGGGAGCTAAAGGCAGCGAACACGTGGTCTCCGTGAAAGGCGTTCCCCGGAAGCATACCAGCGTGAACCACGGCGACCTCGAGGCGGAAATAAAGGTCAACGGCATCCCCTGCAAAACCGTCTTCTCCCTCCTCAGGGAAGAGGTGATGCAGAAGAGCATCGAGGAGTATGCCCGGGCGGCGGACCTCGAGCCCAGAGCCATAGAGGGCCTGGCCAGAGAGTTCACCAGTTACGGGAAAAAGGCCGTGGCCGATTTCTACAACGGAGTCTCCAAACATACCAACGGCGTATATACCGCGAGAACGATCATCTCACTCAACATGCTCATCGGAAACTTCGACTGGAAAGGAGGCCTGATAAAAGGCGGAGGCAGTTGGGATTACGTGGGAGAGGAGCCTCAGGCGAAATATCAAGTAATGCGGATAAAAGGGGCTCCGGAATCCAGGGGTGTCAAAATAAACCGGGCCGGGAACTATTACGAGGATAGCAGCGAATTCAAGAGAAAGGGATATCCGGCCGGAAGGCCCTGGTCTCCCCTGGCCGAACATGGAAACTACCAGGAGATACTGGCGGGTATATCTCAGAACTATCCCTACCCTATCAAAGCCTTGATGCTCTACTTCGGCAATCCGGCCTACTCCGTCCCGGGGGCCGCCGAATTGGCCTCTACGGTGCTCAAGGATAAGGAGAAAATCCCCCTGCTGGTGGCCATCGACGTGGAGATGAGCGAAACCGCGGCGTTGGCCGATTACATTCTCCCCGACACCGTCTATCTTGAGAAATGGTTTGTGACCGCCGTCTCACCCATCATCACCAGCAAAACCACAGGCGTAGGGCAGCCCGTAGCAGGAGAGTTGAATCCCGACACCGGAGAATACAAGCCGCTGCATCCGGAAACCAGGATGGTGGAAGACATCCTCATCGCCATAGGAATGAAGCTGAAGCTTCCGGGCTTCGGTGAAAACGCCTTCCCCGAAGGGGGCTCGCTTGACCGCGCCTGGGATTTTTATAAAAGAATCATAGCCAACGTAGCCTACGATGCTTCCATCAACGGCCCCGTACCGGGTGGTACGGAAAAAGAAAAAATTCAACATATCCTGAGCAAAGGGGGGCGTTTCGAAGAATACGGGAAAGAGCTTAACCTTGACAAGGCCGCCCACAAATATAACAATTTATGCCACATCTACAGTGAGACCCTTGCTACGACTAAAGATTCCATCACCGGGGAGCGCTATGCAGGATTGCCTGTATATCAACCCATCCAGGACGTGGCGGGAAGAGTAATACAAGATACCGACCATCCCTTCCAGTTGATCACCCATAAGTATATATTCCACGCTAATTCCAGAACGGTGGTAAACAGGTGGCTCATGGAGGTGATGCCGGACAACTTTGTCGTTATAAACCCCATCGACGCCAAAAAACTGGGGCTGCATAACCGTGACAAGGTGGCTATGAGGTCACGATCATTTATAAGTGAGGTTTACGGGCGGGCCTTTATCATGGAGGGTGTCAAGCCCGGAGTGGTGGTCGTGCCCCACAGCTTCGGCCACTGGGAAATGGGCTCCAAACCCAGAATGATAGACGGCAAAAAATCCGCTTTCGACCGCACAAGAGGGGTGGGGGTGATAGCCGCCAACGCAATCATGAGGCTCGATCCCCTCCTGCAAAACGTAAGCCTGCAAGACAAGATAGGGGGCTGCGCATCCCTTTTCGACACCAGGGTATCCATATCAAAAGCATGACCCTACAAAGGCCATTCAATAGATGGAACGCATAGCATAAAACCGAGGGCAAATCAGGTATAGCGGCCTGAGAGGTTTCCTCTCTACGCACAATAAGACCTGCACGATTTCCGTTTGCTGGTCTATTCAGGGCCGAAAGTTAAGACGTCCGTCCACCTGCCAGGAGACTTTTCCTGCAAGACGTACTCAGGGCCGATAGGCCGTAAAACAGCTT
>JAUXIQ010000147.1 GCA_030620925.1 Nitrospinota bacterium | reverse complement strand
CCCAGTTATGTGACACCACCACCAATTCGTCGCTGTTCACCGCCTTGCCGGTATCCCATTTGGGCACGTCCAGGATTTCGGGGCTTCTTTCCACTCTCTCTTCACATGCCGCTCTGAAGGCCCTTTCAGAATAGACCAGCGCCTCCAGGAGCGAGTTGCTGGCCAGCCTGTTTGCGCCGTGCACCCCTGTGCAGGCCGCTTCGCCGCAAGCGAAGAGCCCCTTGATGTTGGTCCTGCCCCAGAGGTCGGTGAGCACTCCGCCGCAAGTATAATGGGCGGCAGGTACCACGGGTATAGGCTCATCAGTCATATCGTAACCGAAAGAGAGACACTCTTTGTATATATTCGGGAAACGCTCTCTTATCTGATACCCGGGGAGATGGGTTATATCCAGCAGCACGTAGTCGTCTCCGCCTTTCTTCATCTCGTTATCAATGGCCCTGGCAACAATATCCCTGGGAGCCAGAGAAGCAAGATGATGATAGTTTTCCATGAACGTCGAGCCGTCTTTGAGTTTGAGTATGCCCCCCTCGCCTCGCACCGCTTCTGAAACGAGGAAAGACTTCGCTTCCGGATGGAAAAGACAAGTTGGATGAAACTGAATGAACTCCATGTCGGCGATCCGGGCTCCGGCGCGGTAGGCCATGGCTACGCCGTCGCCGGTGGCCACATCGGGGTTGCTGGTGTAGAGGTAGACTTTTCCCGCCCCCCCGGTGGCGAGCATGGTGGCAGGTGAAAGAAAAGTCTCGATCGTTCCTTCCTCAGTGTTCAGCGCGTAGATACCGAAGCAGGTGTCCTCCGGAGAACCGAGGGGAACATCTTCTTCCAGCTTTCCCCTGGTGATGAAGTCTATGGCCATGTGGTACTCGAAAATGTGCACGTTGTGTCGCGAGGCCACCTCTTTGATCAAAGCTCTTTCCACCTCGAGGCCGGTGAGGTCTGCGGCATGGACTATGCGCCTGCGGGAATGCCCCCCCTCCCTGCCCAGGTCAAGCGTGCTCATCTCGCCCTCATTCTCCCGAAAGGTGAACTTGGCCCCCCATTCCATCAGCTCTTTTATCCGCTGGGGCCCGTTTTCCACCAGCACCCGCACTGCGTCCTCGTGGCAGAGCCCCGCTCCGGCCTCTAAAGTGTCCTGTATATGGAGGTCGAAGGAGTCTTCCTCGCTGAGTACCGATGCAATACCTCCCTGCGCATACTTGGTGCTGGACTCCTCGAGTGACCTTTTGGTAACAACCGCCACCGATCCCTTTTCAGAAGCCCTGAGGGCCAAGGAAAGCCCTGCGATGCCGCTGCCCACCACCAGGAAATCGGTATTTATCACTCCGGATGCCTCCGTAGAAAAGACGCCATAATTAAGCTAAATTAATTTTAACATCCAACGTTATTTATTACAACCTGCGCATCGGCCCTTGAGACGATGCAATAGATGATCATGTTCATGGAATGTACCGGTAAATGTGAAATATAATTATAATGGAGAGTATTGGAACTTCCCTTGTGCGGCGCTATCTAATAAAATATGCTTAACCGTCGGCGTTTCGCAATATTTATTTCGTTACTTTAAGAGATCGATTTTCCTGAGGGAGGGAAATAGGAATGGACTTCGATTTCAGCGAAGAACAACAGATGCTAAAGGATTCTGTCCGGAGACTTCTGGAAAAAGAGTTCCCCAGGTCTTATGCGCGGGAGTGCGACGAACAACGCCGATTCCCCCGCGAGCTGTGGAATAGAATGGCGGAAATGGGCTGGCTGGGTCTGCCTCTCCCCAAGGAGTATGGCGGCACCGGCGGCACGGAAATGGATATGACCATTCTGATAGAGGAATTAGCGAGGGGACTCACCGCCGGCGCCCTGGCCTACGTGGTATCCATGTGCTTCGGGGGTAAATCCATAGACTATTTCGGAAGCCCCGAGCAGAAGGCGGAATATCTGCCCAGGCTGGCCAGAGGGGAGATACTCTACGCCCTGGGATTGACGGAAGCCAGCGGCGGCAGCGACGTCCTTTCACTCACCACCCGGGCGGAGTATGACGGGGATAACTTCGTAATCAACGGGGAGAAGATGTTTATCACCCTGGCCCATGAAGCGGACTTCATGGTCACCGTGGCCCGCACGGGCCAGCCCATTCCCAAGAAATCTCACGGGCTGTCCCTGATCATCACCGACATGAAAAGCCCGGGCATCACCGTGGAGCGCCTGAACCAGTTCGGCATGCGCGCATCTGGCATAAACCATATCATCTTGCAAGATGTGAAGGTCCCCAAGACGAACCTCCTGGGGCAGATAGACAAGGGCTGGTACCACCTGCTGCAAACCCTCAACAACGAGCGAATAACCCTGGGGGCCATGGGAGTAGGCATCGCCCAGGCGGCTTTAGAGGACATGCTGGAATACGCCAAACAGCGACACGCTTTCGATAAACCCATCGGCCAATTCCAGTCCATCCAGCATCGCATCGCCAATATAGCCGCGGAGGTGGAGTGCGCCAGGTGGCAGGTATACCGCGCGGCATGGCTGCAATCTCTCGGCCGACCCTGCGGCTACGAGGCCACCATGGCCAAGATGATAGCTTCCGAGGTCGCATTCAGGTCCGCTTCCACTGGGATGCACATATTGGGGGGGCACGGCTACCTTATGGAGCAGGACATGCAGCGCTACTTTCGCGACGCGCGGCTGGGCACTTTCAGTCCGGTGAGTAACGACATGGCCCGCAATTTCATTGCCGAATCGTTGGGCCTGCCACGCTCCTATTGATGTTTGAGGAAACTTTTTTATAAAAATATCTTCCCCATGCTACTGAGGAAACCCTTTTGAAAACCCCGCCTTCCGCGGGGCAAATTCCCTCCGAATCTTTTGGGTATGATGCCGCTCAGGGTAAACTAATCCGAACACCGCCAATAGGAATAGACCTAATAAACATTATCCAGAACGTCAGTGAGGGAAAGCACCAATCGACAATGACAAAAGTTTTGGGGGGAGTTTGAGGGAACCCTTTTTCAAAAGGGTTCCCTCAATGTTCTTACTTCTTATTCTTCTTGGCTAGCTGTTCCTGCATGAACTTGACTATGGGCGGGTGCTCCTCCGGCCACCAGTCCTGCTTCTTGAAGTCCTCTTCGGGCCACTTATAAGGAAGGTCCAGAATAGTGCCCGCCTCTTGGATGGATTCCAGCTCCCTCAAACCATCGTTTATGATGCTGAGCTGCTGCTCATTGTCGAAAGGTTTCCCGAAAGGATGGCCGAAGGGGAACTCAATCGCCAGAGCCCTGGGAACCTTCACCTTGCGGGTGATGAACGGCAGCAGAGTCAGGGATATGGTGGGAATGCCTGCTTCCTCAACTATCCTCTGAACCAGTCCCACGGACTGGTTGCAGAGCGGTCAGACGGGGGCCATAAACGCCGCATCCACACCATCCGCCTTCATCTTATCGGCTATTGCAGGAGCAGTCCCTTTGATAAGCTCACCGGTATGAGGGGTGGGTAGGTATCCCATTATTGAGTAGTTATTCTCGGCGAAGGAGCCTATCCGTCCCTGCTCTTCCAGCTCTTTGAAACGGTCGAGAGGGAAGGCGCAGTTGAAGTCCTTTTCGATATCTCTGGTATTTATGTGCAGATGATTTACCTCAAGGTCAGCCTGCTTGGCATCCTTTGGAATCACCCTGAAAGTCGGGTCGCCCCAGGTAGGTTCCTTATACTCGCGCTCCATATCGAATGGAACATCCCCTTTCATGGAGATACCCGCGGTGGAGAGGATAGCGAACTTGCAGTCTTCTATCTTCTTGTTCACGGGTGCCCAGGGAATATCTTCATGCTCCACGAACTTCATCTGCTGAAGCCGGTCGGGAAGCCCTGGTGGACAGAATTTAAATCCGTCGATCATCTTTCTGTTCTCCTCTAATAAAGTTTGAACTGCGTTAAAAGACCTAAATTCCGGGTTCAGTCTTCCTGCAGGAAAAGATTTCTCCTCACCAGGATAGACTCATCAACACTGGATAGATCAGGACATCCGGTAACAGACATAATCCGGCGCACTTCCTCGGTCAATATCTCCACCATTTCCCTGACCCCATCGCTCTCATTGGCCGCCAGTCCCATAATGAGAGCCTTACCCACACAAACGGCATCCGCCCCCAGGGCCAGCGCTTTAACAATGTCCGAACCCCTCAAGAACCCGCTATCCGCAAACACCGGTATCTTATCCCCTACTGCTTCTTTTATTTCGGGCAGCACCTCCAGGGGATGGGCGCTGAAGTCTATAATGGCCGCCCCGTGATTGGAAACCACTATCCCTCCGGCCCCCAAATCGACGGCCCGCCGAGCATCCTCCGCACTGAGCACCCCTTTCAAGATGAAGGGTAACCGGGTGGCTGAGATGAGCTCCTTGAGTTCTTCGCTATTCTTGGGACCCATGGCGGCAGGGGCAAACATCCTCTCCCCGACCTTTCCACCGAAGAAAAAGTCTATATCCGTGCCCACGGCAAACGCCCCTCCGTCTTCGGCTTGCCTGATTTCACCATACATCTTCTCCATATCCGCAAAGGGCTTTACTATGCGTACCGTGGGCGCTCCAGTGGCAAGGACACTGCTGAATTGCTCCTCGTTTGTGATACCCACCCACATCAGGGATTCCGCTTCCGAAACCCCTTTCGCTATTTTAGCTAAAGGCTCATCGGTGATATCCGTCATCCCTGACAAGGCAGCGCACATAACGGGGGTCTTGAACTGTCTGCCGAACAGCGTCATGGATGTATCGGCGGCTACAGCATCTATCATCCTGAACTTGAAGCCGAAGGCCTTGAAAATTTCTCTGTTGTATCTCCCGGCATAACCGGTCTCGGCTCCCTTACCCGTGTACCGCTTGAGCGCCCCCTTCTCTTCCATCTTCATAAGGGCCGTTTCCATCAATTCATCATATTGCAAGTTTTATCTCCTTCTTTATAATCCCTAGAATGAAAACCTCCTTCGCCTTCCCGGTGACGTCATCCTCGGATACCTCTTTTACTCCGGTCCGGACTTATCCAATCCCAACACCAACCGGCCCGTATAGTGAATATTCACAAAAATACTAGACCCGCAAAGACTCCAGATGTTTCTTAAGGTTCCGGAAACATCTCCGCATCACCCTTATATCCTTACCGGCCACGCAAAGCAGAATGGCCCCCTGTATGGAGGCGACAATAAAATCAGCCAGCTCATCGACGTTGACATCTTCCCTTATCTGGCCGTCTTTCACCCCTTCACGGAGAGTCTTTTTTATCCTCCGGGCCCAGGAACGGAAAACTCCGTCCGTCTTTTTCCTGAAACCCTCATGTATGTCTCCCATCTCCAGGGCCATGCTGCCTATAGGGCATCCTCCGGTACATCCCCGTTCCCGATGGACTTTCACCACGTTATCCAGCAACCTGTATATCTTGCCCAGGGGGTCAAGGTCGCTGTTAAAGGCGGGATCCCACAATCTCTCGGCGGTGGACTTCGACTGGCTATCCAGGATGGCGTATCCCAGCTCTTCCTTGTTCTTGAAGTAGTAGAAGAACTGGCCCTTACCCACGCCGCCTTCTTTCAAGACGTCGTCTATGCTGGTGTTGTTGAACCCGTTGACGTGCACCAGCCTGGCGGCGGTTTTGACGATATGTTCTCTCTTCTGAGTATAACTATCCATTTATCGATCATCCTTCTATCTATAATACCAACCAGTTGGTATTATCACCGATCAGGCGAAAGGTGTCAAGAACAATTTTTCTCCCGCCTGAAGGGTGGACTCAGTCACTGACCGTCGGAAACGGCCCGGTAGTATGGAATATGAATTTGGCCCCGTTACTTTTTCGGCGCAGACTTCGGCCCGAAGGGTTCGGGCAGGAAGTCGCCGTCCCGGGCTTTCAGGAAATCTTTGAAACCGCCTTTACGCTG
>JAUXIQ010000256.1 GCA_030620925.1 Nitrospinota bacterium | reverse complement strand
CGCATCTCAGGCATCATGGAGAAGCTGGGCATGGAGGATGGCCAGCCCATAGAGCATAATCTTCTTTCCAAGGCCATTGAGAGCGCGCAGAAGCGCGTCGAGGGTCACAACTTCGATATTCGCAAGCACCTTATCGAATATGATGACGTGATGAACAAACAGCGGGAAGTGATCTACGAGCAGCGGCACATGATCCTTAATGGGGAAGACCTCGGCGAAAATATCCTGGAAATGATGGAGGAACTGGTTGAAGACCCGATGGCGAAACACGCCGGGGAGGAGCTCTATCCAGACGAGTGGGACCTCGAAGGTCTGGAGGAGAGTATATTCGGATTGTTCGGTATCGTGGTGGACCTCACTAACTCACCTCAGGTGGTCGAGATGGACCGGGACGAGATGAGGGAACACATCCAGGATGCAGTTAAGAACAACTACCTGCAGAAGGTGAAGGAAAACGGCGCCGAGCATATGAAAGAGATCGAGCGTATGGTCATGCTCCATGTGATCGACAACCAGTGGAAGGACCACCTCCTCAACATGGACCACCTCAAGGAAGGTATAGGCCTCCGCGGTTACGGCCAGAAAGACCCTCTTATAGAATACAAGAGGGAAGGCTACGACATGTTCATGGATATGGTGGAGCGTATCAAAGAGGAAACCGTAGAATACTTGAGCAAGATGACCCTCGTTGAAGAGGATGAGAAACGGGAAGACACCATGGGCAGGCAAAGCCGAACCTTTGAGCATCGCGGAGAGATCCCCACCGCTTCCCCTCCTGAAGCGCAGGGTGGGAGCACCGCTGTGAAGACGGTTCGACGGGAAGGCAAGAAGGTCGGACGCAATGAGCCGTGCCCCTGCGGCAGCGGCATGAAATACAAACGTTGCTGCGGCAAGTGAACTGTCCCTACCGCGGTTACTGTACTGTTTGTAGAAAACCCTTTAGGAATACCTCAGTTTTCACCCGCCGAAGGTGGGTTCAAACT
Organism: Nitrospinota bacterium; assembly: GCA_030620925.1. Lineage (GTDB taxonomy): Bacteria > JAUXIQ01 > JAUXIQ01 > JAUXIQ01 > JAUXIQ01 > JAUXIQ01. The sequence continues at coordinate 3,100 of JAUXIQ010000256.1, read as the reverse complement.
CCTTCATAAAACTTTTCAGCACCCTAAAAGTAAGATTTTCCCCCTCGCCCTCGCTCGAGCCTTCTTATATAATAGTGCTCCGTTTTGATATACCGCAGGGCCATCCACAGTCGGAGGCATAATGAACATCGGACAATGGATAGCAAAGAGGGCGGATTTACATCCGGATAAGACGGCCATAATATTCCGCGATGAGCATATATCTTACAGGGAATTGAACGAGCGCTCGAACCTTGCCGCAAATGCGTTGCTGGCGGGGGGCGTCCGTAACGGAGACCGGGTGGCCGCCCTGCTTTTAAACTGCCCTGAATTCATCGAAGTATATTTCGCCTGTTCCAAGATAGGCGCCATCTTCGTGCCCCTTAATTTCCGGTTGACCGCCACTGAGCTCGAGTACCAGATGCGAGACAGTTCCCCTCGCTTCCTATTTTTCAGCGGGGCGCTGTCTGAGGTGGTGCGCTCCCTGAGCGGTCTGCTTGAAGGGGAAGAAGTCGGTTACGTGGGGGTGGGGGAGTGGAGGCTTGAAGATGGCCGGCCTTATAGTGATTTTGTTGCCGGTGCCGTCGCCGTCGAGCCTCAATCGGCTGCCGAGTTTGAATACCCACAGGTAATAATGTACACCTCGGGCACTACGGGAAACCCCAAGGGAGCGCTCCTCTCGCACCGCAAGACGTTCTGGAACACTTTCAACGCCGAGCTTTTCTTTGATCTCCGCCATAATGATGTGATGCTCATCCCCATGCCTCTCTTTCATTCCGGCGGCCTGAACGTGGGTATGGTCCCCACCCTTTATAAGGGAGCAACCGCCATTCTCTACGAGAGCTTCGATCCCGAAAAATGCTGTGCCGACATTGAAAAACATAAAGTAACCCTCTTCGGCGGCGTGCCCACCATGTTCAACATGATCCTGCGGGGCGGCTACCTGGATAAATACGACCTGAGCTCCCTTCGCCTGCTTGGTGCGGGCGGGGAGACCGTGCCCCTTTCTCTCATCAAGGAGTATCAGAAGCTGGGCGTCCCTTTCATTCAGCTTTTCGGCCAGACGGAGACTTCCATCATCTGTTCCCTGAGCGAGGCGGATTCGGTGCGCAAGGCGGGCTCCATCGGAAGGCCGGTGTTTCACGTGGACGTGAGGATAGTCAACGATCAAGGGGAGGAGGTGGCCCCCCGCGAGGTGGGTGAGATCATCCTCAGCGGCCCGACCCTGATGACCGGCTACTGGAACAAACCGGAGGCTACTGAAGAGACCATCCGGGACGGATGGCTTCATACCGGCGACCTGGCATATAAGGATGAGGATGGTTTCATCTATTTCGCCGACCGCAGGAAGGATATGTTCATCAGCGGGGGGGAGAACGTCTACCCATCGGAGGTGGAGAACTTCCTATCCACACACCCCAAGATCAGCGAGGTAGCGGTGATCGGCGTCGCGGACGATACATGGGGGCAGGTGGGCGAGGCGTACATAGTTCCCGCGGAAGGCCAATCGATCTCCCTGGAGGAGATAGGGGATTTCTGCGAGGGTAAACTCGCCCGCTACAAGATTCCCAAGAATGTAGTCCTGGTCGAGGAGATGCCGCGCACTGCAAGCGGCAAGGTCAAAAAGCACCTGTTGCGCCATCCCCGGGCGTGATCGTAAGGGATGCCGTTCCTGACAGAAGACAGTCCTTTCACCCCTGAACCGCTTCTCCGATTAAAATAGCCGCTGGATTCCTGCTGATACTGATTATCAGTGAATAAGCGCGTCCTTTGAGCCGCTAAACCGAAGCGAATAAAGATTCTTAGGCGCTGAAGGCGGTTCTGCCGGGGGGGTATCAACCCGATTTGTTTCAATAAGAAATGAGATAGCTATTGTCAATTTAAAATAGCAGGATAAATTTTATTGCAAGACAGGAAAATATTTTGGGTCGATGGAGTGAGCGTAAAATCAGCTTGTTCCAAAGGTCTATTCTGGTGAGAGGGGCGCAACTTTTTTGTGGTTTTGAAAATTGAATTAGAGGAATATCAAGGAGAGTCTGTTATGAATGCAACGTATAAAATGGAAGAATTGGTGGGCAGCTCAACTGAGAGTTTTGCCGATGCCGCACGAAACGCCGTCGAGAAAGCCGCATCCTCAATGGGCGAAGCCGCCTGGTTCGAAGTGGTGGAGATGAGGGGCGCCGTGAGGGAAGGAATGGTGGCGGAGTTTCAGGTGAAGTTGAAAGTTGGCTGCAAGGTGTAATCTGGTCTATTGATAACTGTTTCAGGATGAAGGGAGGGCAAGGTGGGATTTTACCCCACATACCTCCCTTTATTATTGATTGAGTTTTAAACCCGGAGAAGACTCCGGGGGAGGGAATTGGGTCATGGGAAATATATCGGCTGGAGCTTCTATACTGCGGGAGCTTTTCGGTGATTTATGGGGTTGTGGAGATTACTACGCCACCAGCGATAGCCTCCCGCCCGAGGAGGAAGATCATCTATTAGTCAAAGGCCATCCCTGGACATCGTGCGGCCATTTCGAGGAAGCGGGGTTCGTTAGTATATCGTGGCGGTTGAACGGGGATGTGCTGCTGGACGAGCAGGTTTTCGTTCCCCGGGAGACCGAGTTTTTTATAAGAACCTCCTGTAAAGATTCAAATTTTATAAGGGATGACATTCAGGTGGAGACCGATTACGACGTGGATGCGAAGCGGTTGACCCTGGATTTCATGAAACCCTGAATAACAAAACGGGCTATATACTGCCCTGCGAAATCTTTTTTTAAATCCCCGCCTCTCACGGAGTAAGACTCCTTACTGAAGGTTTTGTGCATTGCCGTCCTGTCATTTTTTTATCCCGCTAATATAGCTTCTCCGGCCCCTGTCGAACAGCGCTTCCCAAAAGAATTGACTTTAGTCTGCATATGCGTATTATAGTAAACATTTTGTTGGTCGGTTTAGGGAGTCAAGTGTCTGCTTTGGGTTATAAGCGGCATTAACCTGTTATTTGGAGAACGTCATGGCAGCTAAAGGCGAAATAGTTATCGATGCGGAACTGTGTAAAGGTTGCGGGTACTGCGCTAACTTCTGCCCACAGGACTGCATCGTGATGAGCGATAAGTTCAATTCCAAGGGGTATT
>JAUXIQ010000380.1 GCA_030620925.1 Nitrospinota bacterium | reverse complement strand
GCCGCTCTACCACAACGCCGCCCTGTTCTTCTCCATGATGCAGCTTTACGTAGGAGGCACGACTGTCATCATGCGCAGTTTCGAGCCCCAGGAGGCCCTGAGACTCATCGAGAAGGAACGGATCACCAACGCCATCTTCGTCCCCACCCAGTACAACATCATGCTACAGCATCCGGATATCGACAAGTACGACTACAGTTCCCTCCGCATCCTGGTAACAGGCGCCGCTCCCCTCACCTCCCGCACCAAAAACGGAATACTGGAACGTTTCAAGTGCGAGCTGTTTGAGCTTTACGGCCTCACCGAGACGGGCCTCATCACCCAACTGCGGCCCGAAGACCAACTACGCAAAATTCGCTGCGTGGGCCAGACCTTCATCAACATGGAGATGCGGGTGGTGGACGACAAAGGCAACGACGTGCCCACCGGCGAGATGGGGGAAATCGTGACCAGAGGCCCCACTCTCCTCCGGGAATACTACAACAACCCCGAAATTACCGAAAAATCCTATCGGGACGGATGGTTTCTCACCGGAGACATGGGCCGGCTGGACGAAGAGGGCTACCTCTACCTGGTGGACAGGAAGAAAGACATGATCATCAGCGGGGGCGTTAACATCTTCCCCCAGGATATAGAAGACGTGCTCTATTCTCATCCCGCCGTGCTGGAGGCATCGGTCATCGGCGTCCCCCACGAGAAATGGGGTGAGGCGGTGAAAGCGGTGGTGGTGCTGAAGGAAGGGCAGACCGCGAGCGAAAAGGAGATCATAGAGCACTGCCGCGGCCAACTGGCAGGCTACCAGACACCCAAGTCGGCGGAATTCGTAGACCAGCTTCCGAGAAACCCATCGGGAAAGGTGCTGAAACGCGAGCTGCGCCAGCGCTACTGGGAAGACGAGGAGGCCAATATCTGAGCTTCCCAGGAGTTAACCTCACGCTCATACCTATCGCTACAAGAGCGCCTTCCAGGCGCGATGAGAGAGGCAGGGGCGCTGTCCCGCAGAACGCGGGACGCCCCTACGAGACGTTGTTGGGAACGTTGGTTGTCGTAGGGGCGATCCTTGTGATCGCCCTTTCAAAGGCCGAATACAATCCCTCAAATCGCCGGGATAAACAGGGGGTAGGGGCGTACTCCATACGCCCAAATTGGGCGGGGTTCAAACCCGCCCCTACATTGAGACTTCGTGGTTGGGTATTCGTAGGGGTAATCCCGTCACACGGGACGGTCGCCCTACTAGACGCGGCAAGATACCGCTCCTACCGGAGTTTGGTGTTAAAAAGGTTGTATCGATCTCTCTCCATGTTTATAATGCCTGCCACAGGCAGACCCGGCCTGAAGAACGGGGAAACCGCCTGACAAAACATACCTTCCGCGCGGGGAAAACGGTGAACAAAGGGGGTGAGCATAATCCATGAAATACGAAACTCGTATCACCGAGGAAATGATAAATGAATATACGAATGCGGGATACTGGATAAACAAGACCATCTGCGACTACCTGGACCAGGCGGTGAGCGACTATCCGGATAAAGAGGCCATTGTGGACCCGCACTGCAGACTCACCTACGCCGAACTGGGCGCCATGGTGGACCGCCTGGCCCTGGGCTTCCTGGAACTGGGCGTGCAGCCGGGCGAGGCCGTCTCCTTTCAGCTCCCCAACTGGCATCAGTTCATCGTCATCCACTTTGCGCTCACCCGAATAGGCGCGGTGAGCAACCCCCTTATCCCCATCTACCGCCATCGAGAAATCGGGTTCATGGTAAATATGTGCGAATCCAGGATAATGATCATCCCCTCCCGGTTTCGCGGTTTCGATTACACCGAGATGATGGAAGAGCTTGCCCCGGAGCTGACATCCCTGGAAGAAATCTACGTCATCGGGGATAACGTGCCTCAGGGCATGAAACCCTTCCAGGAGCTAATGGACACACCCTGGGAGAAAAAGCGCGACCCCCGCTCCCTGAACGACATAAAGGTGGACCCCAACGCGGTCACCGAAGTAATCTTCACCTCAGGCACCACCGGTGAGCCCAAAGGCGTCATGCACACCCACAACACCCTCGTATATCCCGTACTAAGGACAGCGGGGCGGTTAAGGTTGAGCTCGGACGACGTGATCCTCATGGCTTCTACCTTCGCCCACCAGACGGGCTTCCTATACGGCGTGCGATTGCCCACCATGCTCGGCTGCAAAGGGGTTTACATGGACGCCTGGGATGCGGAGAGAGGAGTGGAGCTGATCGAAGCAGAGAAGGTTACCTACAACATGGGCGCCACACCATTCCTGAGCGACCTGACCTACGCACCCAACATATCCCAACGCGACATCAGCTCACTCAGGGTATTCGTCTGCGGCGGCGCGTCCATCCCCCGCAAACTGGTGATGGACGCAAAGGAAACCCTGGGATGCGCCATATCCGCCGGCTGGGGCCAGACGGAAAACGCACTGGTCACCCTCAACGATCTTGACGACCCCGAAGAGAAGATCTACGGGACAGACGGAAGTATCCTCGAAGGGATGGAGGTTCTGGTGGTGGACGATAACGGCAGCCCGCTCCCCCCCGATCAGGAGGGAGACCTGCTCGCCCGCGGCCCCGCCGACTTCGGCGGATACTTTAAGCGGCGCCAGTTGACCGAAGAGAATTTCACGCCCGAGGGCTGGTTCAAAACCGGCGACCGGGCGGTCATGGACAAAGACGGTTACATCAGCATCTCAGGCCGCTCCAAGGATATCATCATCCGGGGCGGGGAAAACATCCCCGTGGTGGAAGTGGAAAACATCCTTCATAAGCACCCCAAGATAATGAACGCAGCCATCGTTGCCATGCCCGACGAACGCATGCAGGAAAAAGGCTGCGCTTACGTAATCCTCAAGGAAGGAGAAACGCTTACCTTCCAGGAAATGATAGATTTCCTCACCGAACAGAAAATGGCCAAGCAGTATTATCCTGAACGGCTGG
>JAUXIQ010000437.1 GCA_030620925.1 Nitrospinota bacterium | reverse complement strand
GCATGGCGCTTTATCAACAGAATTGCGCCGCCTGCCACGGAAAGGACGGAGAGGGGGGGATCGGCCTTCCGCTGAACCTCCAGAGCTACCTCGTAATATCACCCCTTGATTATATCATCAAGACTATAAAATATGGCCGCCTTGGAAGACTTATGCCTTCCTTCGAAATGATGTTCAGCGAACGACAGATTAAGGCCATAGCCTACTACGTGAAGAGCTGGCAGATAGAGGGATCGAAAGAGCTGCAGGAAGGTCCTGTACAGGGTTCCAAGGAAAACGGCAAGGCCCTCTATGACGGAATCTGCTCGCAGTGCCACGGTTTCGACGGGAAGGGGCAGGAATTCCCCGCTCTGGGTAAGGTGGTCACCGGTTTTACGGGACACTCCGCGCCGGCGCTCAACAACGAAGGGTTTCTCAAATCGGCCTCGGATGGATTCATAAAAGCCACCCTGATCTATGGCCGGGTGGGGACTCCCATGACCGCCTTTCTCAAAGGGAAACAGGGGTTCGTGGAGATCACCGAGGAAGATATAGACGACATCGTGACCTACATCCGTAGCTGGGATTCCAATTAAATCTAAAGGTATCGCCCGCCGGATATGCGGGTAAGCAATCATAGAGGGAGTGAAGACCATGAGTAGAAATGATTCGGGGAAAGGGGTTAACCGCAGAAGTTTCCTGAAATATACCGCAGCTTCCCTGGCCGCAGGCAGCGTGTTGGGCAGATATGTTATGAAGCGGGACAACAACCTGTTCGACTTCGTTCCCGGCGATGCTATGGCGGAGACGGGGCGGAAGCTGGTCCCCTCACAGTGTCCTTACTGCGGGGTGGGCTGCCACACTAATTTCGTGGTGGAAAACGGCAAGATCGTGGCCGCCATACCGGACAAGGACTCCCCGGTGAACTTGGGGCTCCAGTGCATCAAAGGGTTAACCGCCGCGGAGGCGCTTTACGTGGACCGGTTGGATAAAGTGCTAATAAGGAAGGATATGTCCGACCCCCTCACCGGCCACGTCTCGGCCACCAAGGGTCGCTTCGAGGATGATGTGTTCAGGGAAGGCACCTGGGAGGAAGCCAGCGAAATCATCGCTGACATGATAGCCGGGATAGTGAAAAAATATGGCGGCAACTCCATCGGACTCTACGGCTCCGGCCAGCTTACCATGGAGGAGCAGTGGCTTGAGAACCAGTTCATGAAGGGGGTTCTCGAATCGAATACCATCGAGGCCAACGCCAGGATGTGTATGACATCAGCGGTCACCGGCTACTTCGCTACGCTCGGTTCGGATACGCCTCCCAGTTGCTACGCCGACATAGAAATGGCGGATTTCATAAACCACTGGGGCCATAACCCCCGGGGCGCGCACCCGGTTATCTTCTGGCGCGTCGCCGCCACCAAGGAGAAGCGCAACATTCCAACCATGGTGGTAGACCCCCGCTACACGGGCTCCATGAGCGGTTATGCGCAGATAAACCCCTCTAACAGTTACAGCGTCACCATTCGACCCAACGGTGACATCTCGCTCAATAACGCCATAGCGCACGTGATAATGAAAGAATTTCCCCAGGCTGTTGACCAGGGGTTTATAAAGCAGAACACAGAGAATTTTGACGGCTACAGGGAAGGCATAATGGCCCGTTACAGCCCTGAACAGGTGGTGGACAGGACGGGCCTGGCCCCGGCGCTGGTAAGGGAAATCGCCAGGACCTGGACCGAAGCCAGCATAAGAGGCAGGCGGCGGGGCAAGGGCGGCGTGCTGACCTTTTGGGGCATCGGCTTCAACCAATCCATCCACGGCCAGCACAGGACCATCAACCTGGTAAACCTCCACCTGCTTACCGGCGACATCGGCAGGCCGGGCTGCGGCCCCTTCTCCATGACCGGCCAGCCAAACGCCATGAGCGAGAGGCTGATGGGTGGGCTGACCGGCAGGCTTCCCTTTAACCAGGGCCTTAAGAACGTGCCCCACAGGAATAAAATAGCTGATGCCTGGGGCGTATCTCATGAAAGGCTGGCCCAAACCGCCGCCAGCCCCAACAAGGGCATGGCCATCGGAATGATGGAGAGGGCCCTCAAGGGGGAGGTGCACGTCATCTTCTTCAAGTATGCCACGCATATAGACCTCCCGGAGACCAAAACCCTGGTGCGGCCGGCCATCACAAGGACCTTCACGGTGAGCACTGAGGCCTACCGCCACGCCCCCAACAATCTATATTCGGACATCGTCCTGCCGGCGTCAACCCTGGGCGAGAAATGGGGCACCTATCAAAACTCAGAGCGACGCATATACGTTACCGACAAAGCCATCGAAGGCCCTAAGAACACCAAGCCCGACCTGGATATCACCATCGACGAGGGCAAGAAAATCGCCGGGAAGCTGGGGCTCGACCCGGATAAAGTGTTTCCTTACAAAAAGAAGGCCGACGGCTACTATGATGCCGAGGAGGTATTCAGAAACATCCTGGCCGCCAGCAAGGGGACCGACGCCGACCTGAGCGGTATGTTGGAGGTGGAGAAGCGAGACGGCATCTCCCCCTATCAACTGCTAAGGAATATAAAAGGGGTGCAGT
>JAUXIQ010000099.1 GCA_030620925.1 Nitrospinota bacterium | reverse complement strand
GGGCGATGCGGGCTTCCTCAACTGAATGGGTCGATTGCCCGATGAGACTGTCAGGCCCCAACAGTTTTCTTGCGTAGCCTGGAGAGATGCTGTTCTGCGTCAGGTGCACCCCGTCGGCACCTACCGCCGCCGCTATATCAGAGCGGTCGTTTATGAGAAGGCGCGCCCCTTCGGTAACTTTCCTCAGCGACTCGGCGAGGAAGAACAGGTCCCGGCCGGGCAGGTCCTTCTCCCTCAGCTGCACGGCTTTGATCCCTGCTCCCACGGCCCGGCCGACCACTTCCTCCAACGGCCTGTCCAGCGCCTGGTTCCTGTCGGTGATAAGGTAGACCTTGAAATCCACTTTATCTTTTCGTGAGGATGGTACGCTCACCCTATCGTCCCCTCAATGGGGCTGCTGGCCGCGGCGTACAGCTTTTTGGGTATTCTGCCCGCCAGGTAGGCTTTCCTGCCCGCCTCAATGGCCTGCCTCATGGCTTCGGCCATCAGGATGGGGTTATCGGCTCCGGCGATGCCCGTGTTCATCAGCACTCCGTGGCAGCCCAGCTCCATGGCGATGGCGGCGTCGGAAGCGGTCCCCACTCCGGCATCGACTATTATCGGCACGCTGGCGTGTTCTAATATTATCCGGATGTTGTAAGGGTTTCGGATGCCCAATCCCGAACCGATGGGGGCGGCCAGCGGCATCACCGCCGCACAGCCCGCTTCTTCGAGTTTTTTGGCCATAATCGGGTCGTCGTTGGTATAGGGAAGAACGGTGAAACCATCTTTGATCAGGATTTTCGCCGCCTCGAGAAGCCCCTCATTATCCGGGAACAGGGTCTTCTCGTCTCCGATGACTTCCAGCTTCACCATGTTCCAGCCACCGGCTTCCCTGGCGAGCTGGCAGGTCCTCACAGCTTCATCGGCGGTATAGCAGCCGGCGGTATTGGGGAGGATGGTGTATTTCTCGGGGTCCACGTATTCCAGCAGCGATTCTTTCGAGCTATCGGTAATATTCACCCTGCGCACGGCTACGGTGACTATCTCGGCCCCCGCTTTCTCGATGGCCTCCCTTGTCTGCTGGAAGGAATCGTATTTGCCCGTGCCCACCAGGAGCCGGGATTTGAATTTTTTTCCTCCCAGTTCAAGGTAGTCGTCTTCAAAGTTCGTTGTCATTTTACCGCTACCTCTCTTTTAGTGTTGATTATCAGAGGTGTCCCTTCCTGAAAAAGCGTTCACCTGAGTTGCCCCTCAACCGCCGCCCACCATCTGAATGACCTCCAGGTGATCGCCTTCTTCGACGGGTGTTGATGTGAACTTGCTCCTGGGAACTATCTCCCTGTTGCGCTCCACGGCGCAGCCTTTCAGGTTTATTTTCAGCACCTGGAGGAGTACCTCGATGGTGCCCACGCTCTCAATGGTTATCTCTTCCCCGTTTACGGTTATATTCATTACCTCGCGCTCCGTCCGCGTGATCATAAAAAAAGCCGCACTTCACCTGGAAGCGCGGCCTGAATTGGTTTTATATGTTTTCGATTCAGCCGGCCGCTTCCCTACGCTGGGATTATCCAGATCAGGTTCGAAGGGTTGTCTTAAAGACTCTCAGTAATAAAACACCCCTACGGCCTTAAACTAAATTTACATCTAATTTAAGAATAAAGTCAACACTTATTTTCCCCTATCAATAAACGGGTTATTTGCGTTCCACTTCAGCGCCCCGCAGGAACCGGGACAACCGATAGCCTTCCAGGGGGATTGAAGCTTTCCCATCGGTTATCAGCTCAGACATGAGCTTGCCGGTTATAGCCGATAGCAGTATACCGTTCCTGAAATGCCCGGTGGCCAGCAGGAAACCCTCCGGCCCATCGGAAGCACCCATAATGGGTATCTCGTCGGGCGTGTAGGGTCTGAGACCCGCCCAGGCCCTTATGAAGGATACGCTTTTGAGCCTGGGTATGGCCTTTACGGCTCCCCGGTGCAGCAGGTGAATGGCTTCGGGAGTGACGCTCTTGTCGTAACCCACGAACTCCCGGGTGCTGCCCACCACCACGTTCCCCCGCGGTTTTTGAATAATGTAGACGTCCCTGGTTACGATGCACCTCTTGAACAGCGGTGGCAGCGGTTCGCTGAGTATTATCTGGCCCCGGACAGGTTCCACGGGCACCTCCATATCCACCATGGCGCCCACCTGGCCGGCCCAGCAGCCGGCGGCGTTGATGATGATGTCCGCACCGATTTCGCCACGGTCGGTGACCAAGGATGATACCCGCCCCGAGACGGTCTTGATGCCCGTGACAGACGTGCCGGTGGATATTTCCGCCCCTAATTTTTTGGCGCCCACGGCGAATGCTCTGGTGAGGCTGAGGGGGTTCAGATGGTTGTCATCCGGGAAATAGAGGGAGCCCATTACGTCTTCTGATAGTGAAGGCTCAAGTTTGAGGGTTTCGGAAGCGTCCAGCCAATCTACTTTAAGGCCGCTGTCTAGCTGCCATTCCATCAGCTTTTCAGCTTCTTCCCGGTACTGCTCGTCCTCAACGACGTGCAGCAGGCCAGACGGCCTGAACTCTATATCCAGCTCAAGTTGGCGTGAAAGCTCCTCGAACATTGCGTTTCCGGCCAGGCAGAGGTCCATGAACATGCCGGGCCGAGAGGATTCCGCCTGGGGCCAGAGGCCCCCCGCCGCCGCGCTGGAGGCTTCACAGCCCACGTCCCTGCGCTCTATCACCGTGGACTTGACTCCTTTCAGACCAAGGTAATAGGCGATGGCGCAGCCTATGATTCCACCTCCTGCTATCACGATGCGGTCGCTGCTTTTTTCCATCAGATATTAACCGCCTCTTCATTCTTCATCAGCTATCAACGCAGAAAACTTCACCGGCCTCACCGGCGGCCTGACCGAATAAGGTTCCAATTCGCCGAGCGGAGTTTTGAGCTCATCGGAAAGCAGCAGGCTCAACAGTCGACAGCAAATCTTTCCCTGGCAGAGGCCCATTCCCGCCCTGGTCAATCTTTTTATGGCGTTTATAGAGATGGCCCCGGCGCCGATGGCCTCCAGAATCTCATCTTTTGTTACCTCTTCACATCTACAAATTATCAGTTCATTCAATAGTTTAACCTCTTGTATATAATAATATACTTGAGTAATTGATTTTGTAGTAATTTATTTGAATTTATTTCTTTAAAGCTGGTATTCCGCTTAGCCTTTTCTCCCTGACTCAAGGTTAAGGGCGAGTCCTCCCGCGGAAGGCGGGGTAAAGTGGGAGGAAAACGGATACCACACTTTTCATATCAACTATTACCTCACTATTAAAGAGCGTTCAGCTTAGTTGAAGCTCACCTCCCTTGAGGGGAGGGTGATAAAAGGCTGGCACCGCTCGCCCCTACCTGTCTCGCTACAGGCGTATGCTGCGCACCTCCATGGCCAGCTCTTTGGGCACGGTAACGGTAATCACCGCCGTCCTGTCGAAGGAAGAAGGTGTTAGAACTTTCACCACCGTCCCTTCATGAACGGCCTCGCCGCGCCGGTTCAGAGCCTTCACCTTCTGCCCCTTATCGGGCAGCGGCTGGAATTCGTAGGGGAGGCTCACCGCCGCTTCATCATTCCCGTGATTGAGGTCGACCACGAATATGGCCTGCCCCGGGCAGGGAGCAACGCAGAGCCCGCACCCGTCGCAGAGGTCTTCTTTGAGGACGGGTATGTTGGTTATGGGTCCCCCGACCACGATGGCCCCTTTGGGACAGGCAGGTTCGCAGGGGTTGCAAGGAATGTCCTGCGGACATTCGATAACCACCACTGCGCCTTTTTCCATTCTTTCCCGGCCGGGCACGCAGGGCAGTGCTTCCAGTTCTTCATTTGTCAAAACGCCGTCTTTCAACAAAGTCATTTTTCTTTACTCCTTAACGGACAGGCTCTCCTTGGACGCCTTCACCCGGCGGCCGAAGGAGCCGTCCCAGAATTCTTCCATCCTTTTCCTGGCGCTCTTTTTAAGAGCGTCCGCCTCTTCGCCGCCCAATCGTCCCAGCGATTCGGCCGCCGCCAGGGCAGCGATTCTGCCTTCTTCCATGGCCGTGCTGGCCTCGTCTATACCTGCAATGTCACCGGCAACGTAAATGCCCGGCTGAGTCGTCTCCATCTTTTCATCGTGCAGCGGGACATGCCCCCCCAGCTCCGAGAGGTATTTGAATCCGCACCCCGCCAGCCTGGCAAGTTCGATGAGAGGTGAGAGGCCCACGGCAAGGCACACCATGTCCACTTCATGTTCTCTTTCAGTGCCGGGCACGGGATTCCAATTCTCATCCACGGAAACGGTCACCGCGCTCTCCACCCGTTCATCACCTCTCGCTTCTTTAATGGTGGTGGAGGTGAAAATTTTTACGCCGTTGCGCGCGAGCTTGCTTGCGTGGACTGAATACCCTCCGATTTCAGGAGCCGCTTCCACCAGTAGCTCAAGCTTGATGCCCGCCTGAATAAGCTGGTAGCCCACGATCAGCCCCACGTTCCCGGAGCCCACCATGATGGCCTTCTTGCCCGGCATAACGCGATGCATGTTCATCATCGTCTGCGCCGCACCCGCGCCCATTACACCGGGCAGCGTCCAGCCGGGGAAGGCCAGTGCGTTTTCCGTGGCTCCCGCGGCCAGGATGATTCGCTCGGCGCTGAGCTGGGTGCTGCGTCCTTCGTGGACAAGGGCCAGGACCTTGTCTTCGAACAGACCCCACACAACCGTGTCCAGCATAACCTCAACACCCGCTTTCTCTGTTTCGTCCAGAAGCTGGGAGCCGATATCCACTCCCCTGATTCCGGCGCGGTGCACCCCGGAACCGAAAAATTTGTGTATCTGCTTGAAAAGCTGGCCTCCCGCCCGGATGTTTTCATCTATGAGAGTTACCTGAAGGCCGTGCTTCGCCCCTTCTATGGCGGCGCAAAGGCCGGCAGGGCCGGCGCCGATCACGGCCAGTTCAACCTTTTTCAAAGCTGATGCCCTCCCATCTGCCTTCGCCTCTCTGGGTCAGGATCACCATCCCTTCCCTGACCGGAGTTATGCAGGTGCGGACGTTGGGGATACCGTCCACAGTCATCATGCAGTCGGTGCATCTGCCGATAGCGCAGAACACTCCCCTGGGCTCGTTCAGTCTGGTGGTGTAGCGGAAGACCATCTTTCCTGAAGCCATGAGCGCGGCGGCCACCGGCTCCCCTTCGATGGCCTCCATCCACTGATCGTCCACCTTTATTTTCACCCGGGGCCTTTCTTCAGCACTACCGAGTATGGGGTGCTCGTTTACCCTCAGCTCTTTATCCTTACGCATTGTTCTCTCAACTTAACATAAAAGCTTTTGCAAGAAGTTTGAATGCCCCGCGGAACACGGGGTTCAAAAATATTTCCCAAACGTCTTTTTCTCCAGGCTGCGGCAAAACATTAGCACAGTGTCCGACGGAGCGTCAATACCCGGTCAAAGTTGAGCGGGGAAGTTCATGGCCTGGATGAAATGGTCTTGGAAGTCCTTCATGACCGCAAGTTCTATATACCTCATGCTGGAAGCTATTTCTTCAGCCTGCTCCATCTCCCGCGTGGAGAGAAGCGCCAGCCGAGCCCCATGCCCGGCGGCGTTGCCGATGCTCACCACTTTTTTAAGCGGCACGAACGGTATAAGGCCCATACGCATTGCGCTGGCGGGGTTCAGATAATTTCCGAAGGCCCCGGCAAGATAGATTTTGGCCACGTCCTCATCGGTTATGCCCAATTCTTTTTTTAGCATCTGGATACCGGCGAAGATAGCTCCTTTGGCCAGTTGAAGCTCTCTGATGTCTTGCTGGGTTATTACCACCGCATCCCCTGTGGTAGACTCGTGGGGGTAAGCCACAATAAACCCCCTGGTGTCTTCATCCTCGTAAAGCCGTTCCTTAAGGAATGCGGAATCGTCTTCCCGTACCTCTGAAGATAGCAGGATTCTACCCGATTCGTCCATCAGTCCGTGATTGAGGAGCAGGGCAGCCGCGTCTATCAGACCGGAGCCGCATATCCCCACGGGCGGTTGTTCATTGACGGTCTCCACAACCAGTGCGCCGTCTTCCACGTGCACCCGATGAACGGCACCCGCTGAAGCACGCATGCCGTGCCTTATTCTGGCTCCTTCGAAGGCCGGTCCCGCCGCCGTGGAGCATACCAGCACGCCGTCCCTGCTGCCCATGGCTATCTCACCGTTGGTGCCTATATCCAGGGCGATGCAGATTTCCTGACTTCGATGAATAAGGGTGGTGAGCAGGACGCCCACGATATCCGCCCCCACGAACCCTGCTACGTTGGGCAGGAAATCAACCGCCGCCCCGGGGTTCACATTTATACCCAGTTCCCCGGCCTCGGCCGTGTAAGCGCCGGTGAGCACCGGGATATAAGGTGAGAGCCCGACGTTGCGGGGGTCAAGCTCAAGCAAAAAGTGGTGCATACAGGTATTACCCACCACTGTGAGATGGTAGATATCGGTGGCACTGATACCCGCTTCGTCCGCCAGCTCCGCCATGACCCTGTTAACGGAGGCTATTCCTTTTTCGTGAAGCGTCTTGAGTCCGTCTTCGCTCGTCTGGGCGTAAGTTATGCGTGACATCAGGTCATGGCCGTGGTCTGACTGCTGGTTCAACGTGGAAGCTACCGCCAGCTCTTTTCCTTTCTCGAGGTCCATGAGGTAGCCCACCACGGTAGTGGTCCCCATATCCAGGGCCACTCCGTAGAGCCCCTTTTCGCTGTCTCCGGCCAGTTCCAGGATATCGTTTCCGTGTAGAAAAATGGAAAGGGCACCCCCCTTTTTCCTGAGAATGCCGGGGAGCTCCTGGAACAGTTCACGCTTCGGGGGTTGCAGGGTAACGCCGAACTTTTCCTTTACGGCATCTTTTACCCGTTCCCAGTCGGCCCGTTGGTCTTCAAGGGAAGGTTCTATCGGATCGAGCTCTATTTTTTTCAGGGCAGGGCTTAACTCCGTTTCCCTTCCAATCCCCTGAGTGAGTATCTGGAGGGACTCCGCCTCCCTCTGGGGTGTGGTGTCCACTGCGAGGTCGTCCGTCAGCTCCGTTTGGCAGGAGAGCCTGAGACCCGCATCCAGCTCCTGCTGGTTGAAGATAGTACTTTCCGCGGCGCTGGG
>JAUXIQ010000129.1 GCA_030620925.1 Nitrospinota bacterium | reverse complement strand
TTCCACCCAGACCGCCGGAAACTTTAGGCGTCGCAGGCAGGCGAATATCTGATTGACCGGGGTGGTCATGCTCAGGAAAAACAACATCGACCCCGCTCCCAGCACCTTGGACGCTATCAGCGTCCCCCTCTCCAACCCTTCCTGGTACCCTGTCAGGCGCCATGCGAAGACCTGAAGCTCGAACAGCCTGTGCTCACCGTAGAAGAAAAGCTGCAGCACCATGATAATTGACGCTATCCACAGGGGGGCCAGCATCCTGAAGGCTGCTAGCCTTAGCGGAATGGATATTGTGGACAGTATAAGAAACGAAAAAATGCACATGGACAAAGGCAGGAACACACCCCCGGAAGAAATGATGAGAACCAGCGAGGCCAGCGTAAAAACCAGTTTCACCCTGACGTCCAGCCGGGAAAGATAGTTGTCCCTGTGGGCGAATATATCCGAAAATATTTCGCAATAATCCCGCACGATTTAATCTCCAACCCCAGGCTTTTCCCGGAACAGCTTCCGGTAATAGTACCCTAGCATAAACCCTCCTGCGATCCCCGCCACCAGGAAGACGAAAAGCAACAGGTCTCCGGTATCGGTATTTATAAACGGCTCCCACGGCTCCCTGCCAGCCTTTGCAGCGAATCGCTCCACCACCGTCTCATCCACGCCTGACCACTTTACCAAGAGCTTAATATCGAACAATGACGCGGTAATAAAGCTCAGTCCTTTCATGCTCTCGCCTCCTTGGAAGCAAATCCAGGCAGGTTTTTCATGACACCCCAGGAGGATAGAATATCCGGCCTCCTTCTTAACAGAAACGATACAGCGCCCACGGACATGAACCCCTCCAGTATGCCCAGGGGTACCTGAGTGGGAGCGAAGGCCAGAACCAGTGCGGTGAACACATCCCCAAATTGCGCCGTGCCGCGCAGGGCTGAGGCCAGCTCCATCGACGTGGCGGCATAGGTGGCCCAGTCACCCACCAACCCGGCGGCGAAAGCGGCCATCAATAACGGAAATTTGAGCTTGCGCATGGCCAGAAAAACGCCATAACCGGCAAAGGAGCCCACCACACCCATGGACACCACGTCCGCCCCCCAGGTGGTCAACCCCCCGTGGGCCATGAAAAGCGCCTGAATCAAGAGGGCGATGGAGGTTATTACCACGGTCATGAACGGCCCTATGATGATGGCTGCGATACCCGTCCCCGCCGGATGCGAACAGGAACCGGCCACCGGCACGGGAATGGGCATGGCCGATATGAGAAACACCGCCGCTCCCATCATCCCCAGGTGCGGCTTGAACGCCGGGAATTGATCGCTTTTCTCTTTCAGCTTCCGTATGCCTAACAGCACGAAGGGGATGGCTATCGCCAGCCAGAGCAGCGCCCACTTTGCGGGGAGGATGCCTTCTGAAAGGTGCATGGCGGACGCTTCCCGCGGCACGAGCAGCACCAGCATAACCACCCCCGCGCCGGTGAAACCTAACCGACCGAAGGAGCTTTCCCTCCCTCTGTGCTTCATCCATCCTCTCCAATTTTAGCCAGGGCGTTCACAATAGCCGCCGCCACCGGGCTGCCGCCACGGGGCCCCTGGTTGGTTATATGAGGGTAATCCAGTCCGGCGAGAACAGCCTTGGATTCCGCCGCCCCGACAAACCCCACCGGCACACCCACTATCAGCGCCGGTTCCGCCTCTCCCTTCTCGACCATCTCGATGACCTTGAACAGGGCGGTGGGAGCATTGCCGATGGCCACCACCGCCCCCTTCATCTCATCCTTAAGTTTCTCCATGGCTGCCGCCGAGCGGGTGATGCCCGCGTTCCGTGCGGCCTCTTTCACGTCCTCATCATGAACGCCGCAGACCAACCTTGAGTTCTCTTTGGCCGTTATCCCCGCCATCGCCATGTTAACGTCCACTATTATGTTGCAGCCCCCGGCCAGCGCTTTTATCCCGGCTTCAACGGCCCGGGGGTGAAAAACCATGGTACGGGCAAACTCGAAATCCGCCGTGGAGTGTATCACTCTTTTAACTATTGGCAGTCGCTCGGGAGCTATATCCCGGCTGGAAAGTCGCTTTTCGATATACTCCATACTGGTAGCTTCGATCCGGGCAGGCTCGGGAACCGTCTTCAAACAGGGGTACGGAAGACGTGTCAACACGTTCTCTTCCACGACGTCCACCAGCCTGGAGTCACCGCCCAGTGTATCCAGAAATTCTATCTTCAGGCCAGGGTGCGTTTCCCTGCATTCTTCGAGCAACTTCGGAATATCGACGCTGGTATGATTTCCTTTGAACAGGAAATAGGGCTGGGCCACTATGCGCCGGCACCCGCGCATCACCAGGTCGTCGATGACTGAAGGGACATCGGGTTGAGCCAATGAAAAGAAGGCGGCTTCAACCTCTTCCATCCCCAACCTGTCCCGCAATTCCCGCGCCACCTGAAACAGGGTATCGTTGGCTTCAAGCCGTTTGCTGCCGTGCCCGATGATGATTACCCCCGTCCGCTCAGTCATGAATTCACTCCTCATTTCTCACGCATGTCGGAAGGGACCGCTTGACGCGTCGTCCAGTCACGACAGGTCTTCACGAAGTTAGCGGCCAGAGCGGGGTTGGAACCGAAATGGAGATGGATGTAACTGGCCAGCACGTTCTTAACGCTGTAACCCTCAAGCATACGGTCGCCCGCTCTCCGCCCCTTCACCTCATAGGTAAGACTCACATCAGAACCCCGCTCCCGGCGGAACTCCTCTTCCAATCTCGAATAGTGGAACTCGTGCCCCCGGAAAATTGTCCCCGGCTCAGCCAGAACGCTCCTTTCCCTGGCGTTCACTTCCACGTAACGCAATGCGCTCAATTTCTCAAGCATGACGGTGTGCATGGGGAGCACGCCCGCCATGCGGTGAAATTTCCCCTCCAGCGTGCGTACGCCTTTGCACAGGTACATCAGGCCCCCGCACTCCGCATAGACGGGTCCGCCGGCTTCAGCAAAATCGGCGATGGCCGACCGCATCTCACCGTTGGCCTCCAGCACCGCCGCGTGCACCTCCGGGTAGCCGCCCCCCAGATAAATTCCGCTGATGTCAGCGGGTAGCGATCGATCTCTCAGAGGGGAGAAATGGACTATCTCGGCTCCGGCCTCTTCCAGCAGCTCCAGGTTGTCGGCGTAGTAAAAATGGAAGGCTTCATCCAGGGCCACCGCTATCCTGCACACGGCGGCCTGCGGCGCCTTCCCCTCGGGCCGCCCTTCAAGCGGCGGTGCGGATTCAGCGAGGCACATGAGGCGGTCCAGATCGACCCAATGGACAACAAGGTCAGCCAGGGAAACCAGCAACTCCTCTCCAACTACACTTTCGTCGGCGGTTACCAGGCCCAGATGCCGGTGAGGAAGCTCTATCTCCCTGTCTTGTGGCAGGCCGCCCAGCACCGCAACGCCGCCGTCGGCCTCCACCGCCTCTCTCAGAAGATTCAGGTGGGAGTCGCTGCCCACGTTATTGAAGACCACCCCTGCCGGACTAAGCGAAGGGTCGAAGGTGGAGTAACCTTTGACCATAGCTGCCCCGCTCCTGGCCACGCCTTTGGCATCCACCACCAGAAGGAGAGGCGCCTTGAGCCACTTGGCCATCTGCGCCGTGCTCCCCTCCTCGCCGGTGGGGCTGAACCCGTCGAACATACCCATGACACCCTCCACCACGGCCGCGTCCGCATCACGACAGGCCCTGGCGAAGGAAGCCCCCACGTAATCGCGGTCGGTCATCCATCCGTCCAGGTTTCGGCATCGCCTGCCGGCGGCCACCGTGTGGTACGTGGCATCCAGATAATCGGGGCCCACCTTGAACGGCTGAACGGCGAGCCCTTTCCGCCTCAGGGCGGCGATGATACCCAGGGTGATCGTGGTCTTCCCCACACCGCTGTGAGTTCCCCCGATAACGATGCGGGGTATTTTTTGTCTACCGTCATGATTCATGGCGTCTGATGAGCGAGCAGTCTCCTCAATTTTGTATCATGTCTCATGGTTCAGAGGTCTAGCACGGCGTAAATCTTATCCATGTTCACATTCCCGCGGATAACATCGGCCAGCCTGTCGAACTCGACCTCCAGGTCGTAGCGTGCCTGGACCGATTCCAGGGGTTTCAACCCTTTTCGCGCCCGAAGGCTGTCTATGAACCAGCGCCTAAAAGCGTCTTCATCGAATATGCCGTGAATATACGTCCCCCAGACGCTACCTATCGCGCCGAGCGAACCGTCGAGCCGCCCATCCCCGATGGAGACCACCGCCGAGAGCCCTCCGCGCTGCGTTTCGCCGTGATGTATCTCGTATCCCCGCACCGGCAGGCCGCTCTTTATATGCGTACCTTCCACCTGGGTAAGGGTCTTCTCCGGTACCAGAGACGTAGCCACGTCCAGCAGCCCCAGGCCGTCTGCTTCTTCCTGTGAAGACTCGATGTGGTGCCGGTCCTTGATCACGGCACCCATGATCTGATAACCGGCGCAGATGCCCACCACCGTGCCTCCCCCTGCGGCGAACCGTCGCAACTGCTCCCCCCGCCCCTCCCGGTGGAGGGTCTCCAGGTCCGCAATGGTGTTCTTGGAGCCGGGTATGATAACCGCGTCGGGCCGTCCCAGCGCCTGGCCGGGACCCACGACGCTGACGTTCACGTCCGGCTCGAGATAGAAGGGGTCTAGATCGTTGAAATTAGAAATACGGGGCAGGTCAAGCACGGCTATATTCACCCGGTCATTATCAAGGTTTCTCTCCACACCCTGCCTGCGGGACTTGAATTCCACGGAATCCTCCTGGGGCAGCGCGAGATTATTTATATAGGGGACCACGCCAAGGATCTCCCTGCCGGTCCTCTGTGCCAGGAAATCGAGACCCGGCTCGAGCAGCTCGACCCGACCCCTGAACTTGTTTATCACGAACCCCTTGACCCTCTCCCGCTCCGCAGCATCCAGAAGCTCCATGGTCCCCACCAGGCTCGCAAACACTCCCCCCTTGTCGATGTCCCCTGCTAAAATGACCTCCGCGCCCGCGGCCAGGGCCATCTTCATGTTTACAATGTCGTGCTCTTTGAGGTTAATTTCCGCCGGGCTGCCCGCCCCCTCCATCACCACCAGGTCATTATGTTCCGCCAGCTCCTTGAAAACGTTCACCACCCGCGGGAAAACCTCCTCTTTGTAACCGATATATTCTTCCACGGTCATGTTGCCCACCGGTTTGCCCATATATATAACCTGTGCCCCCACGTCGGTGGTGGGTTTGAGGAGTATGGGGTTCATCCTGACTTCCGGCTCCAGGCGGCAGGCCTGAGCCTGCACAACCTGCGCCCTGCCCATCTCTCCACCTTTCCGGGTCACAAATGAGTTGAGGGCCATGTTCTGCGATTTAAACGGCGCCACGCGGTAGCCGTCCTGAAGGAAAACGCGGCAGAGACCCGCCACCAGTATGGACTTGCCCACGTTAGAACCTGTGCCCTGAACCATCAAAGCCTTCGCCGTCAAAACACTCTCTCCCCCTGACCTTTCCCTATATGAAGGTAAGGCAGTGCCTGAAATAAAAAAACCCTCAAGCCCATAACGGACTTAAGGGTTGCACCCAGTTTCTTCACCCTTTTAAACTGAAAGCACAATTAACACTGAATTGGAGGCTATTATCGCCTGTCATTAGATTCAGCATTATGAGCTTTCAGCGGCCGCCCCCGCTTCCCCGAAGCGACGAACAACCGCATGCCGGCAGGTCTTCTGACTCCCGGATCCATCCTACTTCCCCCGCCTTCCCAGGCGGCTCAGGCCGCCCAGTGGCTTCCCGTGCAGGAATGCAGCGCTGATCTGTTTTGCGAGTGCATCCTGCGCCGGTCGGAGGTTTCGTACCCGGTCACAGCGGCGGGACCGCGATGGCTTCATCTATCCTCTCACTGCGAGAAGCGATTCACCATCTTCCCTATTAAACCCCTTTCGTGCGAGTCGCCGGGATTCGCCCCTGCGATCCCCTTCCCGCCCGCACAAATACAGGTACCGGCAAGCTCCTCTATTTCCTCTAGTTCAATACTTTAAAGGAAGTAAAAAGTCAACAGAAAAAGTAGCGGTAGGCCATTAGTTGAGGAGAACTGCACACTTCTATTCTTATTGTTCTAAAATCCCGTAGCATAGGGAGTCGTCGTCTTTGCTGCGTTTGCGCCTTCATCATCAGTTGTTCCTCCTTCCTCGAGATGATCTCATTCTCGTGTCTTCAAAACC
>JAUXIQ010000237.1 GCA_030620925.1 Nitrospinota bacterium | reverse complement strand
GCCTTGCGGCAGTCCAGCGAATACCGCAGGTCGTGGCCCGGGCGGTCTTCCACGTAATCCACCAGGCTCATGTCTTTACCCAGTTTATGCAGTATGAGCTCGGTGATTTCCAGGTTGGTCTTCTCGTTCCCGCCACCGATATTGTACGTCTCACCCGGTTTCCCTTCGTGGAGGATGAGGTCTATGCCCTCGGAATTGTCCTTGACGTATATCCAGTCTCTCACGTTTGAGCCTGAACCGTAGAGGGGGAGCTTCTTATCTTCCAGGGCACAGGTGAGGAAGAGCGGGATCAATTTTTCGGGGTGTTGATAAGGCCCGAAATTGTTGGAGCTCCGGGTGATGATCACGGGCAGGCCATAGGTGGTCGCATAAGCACGGCACAGAAGGTCCCCGGCGGCCTTCGATGCCGAGTATGGGCTGCTGGGCTGAAGGGGGCTATCCTCGGTGAATGAACCCTCCTCGATACTGCCGTAAACTTCGTCGGTTGAAATCTGGATGAAGCGGGGGACGGAATGTCTTCTGGCCTCATCGAGGAGGACATTGAGCCCCCGGACGTTGGTCTCGATGAAGACATCCGCTTTGGCGATGGAATTATCCACGTGCGTCTCGGCGGCGAAATTGATGACGGCATCGACACCGGATACCAGTTCCCCCACGGTATCGCGATCGCATATATCGCTCTGTATGAAAGTGTGCCCGGGATTCTCCTCCAACTGGCGGAGGTTCATGAGGTTTCCGGCGTAGGTGAGTTTATCCAGGTTCACCACCTGGTAGTCGGGATATTTCTCCAGCAGGTGGATGACGAAGTTGCTGCCGATAAATCCCGCACCCCCGGTGACAAGAATCTTCAATTTCAACCTCCTGTCCTGACTTCGGGGGGCCACTGAAAGGGTACAAGCTCGCTGTCCCAGGGCAGCCGATGCTCGTCCGGGTCATCATATCGATAGGGCATGGTGGGAATGTTAAGTATCCTGGTCTCCTCTCCCCCGAGGGAGGTAAACCCATGGACGACGAGGGGTGGAATTTTGAGGAGCATGGGTCGATTTTCTTGACAGGGCGGGGCTTCGAGGATGAATTCCTCTACGCCGCCGCGGGTCGGGGAATCCTCCCTCATGTCGTAGAGGACGACGAGTGATTTACCCCACAGGCAGGCAAAGTTATCCGTCTGCTGCTTATGATAATGCCAGGCTTTGGCCACCCCTCTTTTGCAGGCCGTGATATAGGCCTGGCCGAAGCGCTCAAACAGCCGGTCGTCGCAGCGCAGTATTTCCATCAGAAAACCGCGCTCATCGTCGAGCAGCTTCAATTCTTTCAGCTCTACCCCCTGGATCATGCCCTTCTCTTCATGCTAAAACGATGGTGCTCTGGTCACCGATGATGAACCTCTGCGTCCTGGGTCTGCTGTAACCCTTTATGATCTTCGCGCCTCGCCCCAACAGGCTTCTCTCTATTCGTACGTCCGCTTCGACGATGTGGCACTGCTCCATAACCACGCTGTATTCCACCTCGCTGTCCCTGATCAAGCACTCGGCGTCTATGGAGGTGTAGGGACCGATATAACTGTTCTCCACGACGCAGCCTTTGCCGATTATGAGGGGGCCTCGAAGGCTGCTGTTGCTCACCTTGGCCCCACCCTCGATGATGACTTTCCCGGCAATGTCCGTCTTCTCATCCACGTCGCCTGAGATGGCATCCTCTCTCCCGTCCAACATCTGGTCGAGAACCAGCCGGTTGGCCTCCAGAAGGTCTTCCGGCTTGCCGGTGTCTTTCCACCAGCCCGTAGCCTCTGAGTAACCAACCCGGTATCCCTTATCGATGAGATACTGGTGCGCGTCTGATATCTCGAGTTCTCCCCTGTCGCTGGGGGTGATATTTTCCACCGCCTCGAAAATAGTCTGATCGTAAAAGTATATTCCGGTCACTGCGTATTCGCTTTTGGGCCGCGCCGGTTTCTCTTCCACGCTGACTATCCGCCCCTCCTTGATGGCGGCCACCCCGAACCGCTGGGGCTCTTTGACGCGGGCCAAGACCAGGTGGGCGTTGTCACCGGATTGCAGGAAGTCTTTAAGAAACCCGTCTATCCCCTTCACTATTACGTTGTCTCCCAGATAGAAGATGAAGGGCTCCTCCCCTATGAAGCTGCGGGAAACCTTGACAACGTGGGCCAACCCCTGCGGGGCCTCCTGGACGATAAAAGTGAACCGCGCCCCCCAACTGTTCATGTCATTCAGTGCACGCTCCATCTCCCGGCCGGTATCCGGATTTATGACGATGCCAATATCCTTTATACCGGCTCCGACCACGGCGTCCACGGCGTATGCGATCATGGGTTTGTTGGCTATAGGGATCAGATGTTTGTTGCTGGTATAGGTTATGGGGCGCAACCTTGTTCCCTTTCCCCCCGCAGTGATGAGAGCCTTCACCTTTTATCCTACCTCCTGTTTATTCCCGTCCAGGCAGAGCAATCACCTATGCTGCTCCGTGTAAAAGGCCGGTCAAAGTTCTGCACCGACCGAAAAAAAACCGCCCGGATGGTGAGCCGGGAACCGAATGATAGCTGACAAAGCTTGAGTAGTAGCCATCCCCATTCTTGCAGCGGAAGGCGCTGCTTGCTTAACAACCCTGCCTTATCTTACAAATTCCCGGCCTATGATGTCTCTAGCTATGACCAGCTTCTGGATGTTGGCCGTACCATCTCCGATCTGCCAGCCGATAACATTCCGCAGCCTCTGCTCCACGTGGAACTCATCCGTGTAACCATAGTGTCCATGAATGAGAAGGCATTCATGCAGGATATCCACGCAGGTTCTGGGCGCAAACCATTTTGCCATGGCCGCCTCGGTGGTATGCGGGAGCTCATTATCACGCAACCAGAGAACTTTGCAGCATATGAGGCGGGCAAGCTCCAACCTGGTGGCGGCCTCGGCTATAGGAAAAGAAACACCCTGATTGGTGGTTATAACCTGGCCGAATGATTTTCTGTTCTTTGCGAATTCGATGGTTTCGTCGAGGGTTTGCTGTGCCGCTCCTATGCACATCAGGCCGATGAGGGCGCGATTATAATCGAAGGCGTGCATGATAAGATGGAAACCTCTATTCTCTTCCCCCAGCAAGTTGCCTGCCGGGATGCGTACGTCCTCGAAAGCCACCGGGCCGCGCGGAACCGCCCTTCCTCCGAGGTCGTTATACAAAGAGGTGGTTACGCCGGGGGTCTTGCCGGGAACTATGAAGCAGGATATCCCCCTGGCGGGGGAGGCATCGGGGTCCGTACGGGCAAGCACCAGCCAGCCATCTGCGTTAATGTTGCTCACGCTCGATTTTTCCCCGTTGAGGACATACTCATCCCCGTCGCGCACCGCTTTCATGGTAAGACCGGCGGCATCAGAACCCGACTCGGATTCGGTCAAAGCTATCCCCATATGACCTTCGCCAGTGGCCATGGGCGGCAGCCATCGCTTTCTCTGCTCTTCCGTGCCGTAAATCATGAAGGCGTCCGTCATGACCCCGAAGGCAAAAATGCTCAGGCTGAAATCACCCCTGGCCAGCTCTTCCACGATTATTCCATTGGTTAAACGGTCCGTGCCCTGCCCGCCGTATTCCTTTGGTATTGTGGTGTGGACGAAGCCCAGCTCGCCCATTTTGTCCACCAGGTGCTGAGGAAATTCCTTGGTTTTGTCCCATTGCGCGCTGTGAGGTAACAACTCATTCAAAGCAAACTTTCTTGCCGCTTGCTTGATCATTTCCTGCTCTTCAGTGAGGCTGAAATCCATTTTTATTTCCTTCTATAAGCTGATGAACGTTAATAATGTCAAAAGTCGTCGATAAGATTTATTGATTATAAAGTGTATGTTCATTCATAGCTTATCTTCTTGCCGGTGTCAACATGTGCCGAAAAAAGGAAAAGGGCTCAGGAGTAATCCTGAGCCCTTGTTAGATCCTGGTAGCGGGGGCTGGATTCGAACCAGCGACCTTTGGGTTATGAGTGTATAACTGGGGGGTTCGGTAAGTTGTTGAATAGCTTGCCGAATCCCCACTTATCCCGCTCCTATCAAGGGTTTAGCGCTTAACGGTATTTCACTGTGTTCCACTGGATTATAACACATTTAACCTGCTTATAGACGCCTATATGGACAACACCATAATCACAATTTTCATAATAAAGCCTGCCGATCGATGCCCCGGCTGTGAGACGAAAGGGATAGTCGCCCGGCCTCGATCTTGTAGCCAGCTGGACGATGACGTGCAGGTAATATGGCTGAGCGAGCAAGTGTGTC